>NZ_JBFAWU010000034.1:0-61483 GCF_040680455.1 Streptomyces sp. NPDC052052
ACAGGCCGGTCATCGAGCCGAACACGCCGATGGCCCTGGCCCGCTCAGCCGGGTCGGAGAATGTGGTCGCGACGATGGCCATCGCCACCGGGTTGCCCCCGTGGGGGGTTCCGGCACCGCCGTTCAAAGAACCAGGGAGACAGGCCCTGCCGACTACTTCTCCCGCTGCTTGCGCCAGCGGATGCCCGCTTCCAGGAAGCCGTCGATCTCACCGTTGAAGACCGCGTCCGGGTTGCCCATCTCGAACTCCGTCCGCAGGTCCTTGACCATCTGGTACGGGTGCAGGACGTACGACCGCATCTGGTTGCCCCAGGAGTTGCCGCCATCGCCCTTGAGGGCGTCCATCTTGGCCTGCTCCTCCTGGCGGCGGCGCTCAAGGAGCTTCGCCTGGAGAACGTTCATCGCGGACGCCTTGTTCTGGATCTGCGAGCGCTCGTTCTGGCACGAGACGACGATGCCGGTCGGGAGGTGGGTCAGGCGCACCGCGGAGTCCGTGGTGTTGACGCCCTGGCCGCCGGGGCCCGAGGAGCGGTACACGTCGACGCGCAGCTCGGACTCGTCGATCTCGATGTGGTCGGTCTGCTCGACCACGGGCAGCACCTCGACACCCGCGAAGGACGTCTGGCGACGGCCCTGGTTGTCGAAGGGCGAGATGCGGACGAGCCGGTGGGTGCCCTGCTCGACGGAGAGCGTGCCGTAGGCGTACGGAGCCTGGACGGCGAAGGTGGTCGACTTGATGCCGGCCTCTTCGGCGTACGACGTCTCGTAGACCTCGGTCTTGTAGCCGCGCTGCTCGGCCCAGCGCAGGTACATGCGCTGGAGCTTCTCGGCGAAGTCGGCGGCGTCCACGCCACCGGCCTCGGCCCGGATGTTGACCAGCGCCTCACGGGAGTCGTACTCGCCGGAGAGGAGGGTACGCACCTCCATCTCGTCCAGCGCCTTCTTGACGGACTCCAGCTCGGCCTCGGCCTCGGCAAGGGTGTCCGCGTCGCCCTCGTCCTGGGCGAGCTCGAAAAGAACCTCAAGATCATCGATGCGGCCGCGGAGGGCCTCGGCCTTACGGACTTCGGCCTGGAGGTGCGAAAGCTTGCTGGTGATCTTCTGTGCCGCGTCCGGGTCGTCCCAGAGGGAGGGCGCCGCCGCCTGCTCCTCAAGCGCGGCGATGTCCGCCCTCAGCGCATCCAGGTCCAGGACGGCCTCGATCGACCCCATGGTCGAGGAGAGGGACTTCAGCTCTTCGGAAATATCGACGACTGCCACGCGTCCAAGCGTAACGGCTGTCGGCGCGGACATTCCTCGGGCCGCATGATCACGACTTCGCCGAGGGGTCCGCGAGGCGTCCGCGGACCGTGCGGCGCAGGGGTTGCGGAGGGGCTCCGCAGGGCTTCCCCTTCGGGCCCGGAAGCCGTCGCGGACCCGGCCCCGGGGCCGGCCGGGGGCCTCGACCGCGCGGCCCCGGGGTCAGGGCGCGTCCGGCGCCGAGTTCCCCGTGTCCGGGGCAGGCGCGTCCGCACCGTCGTCGCCCAGGGCCAGCCAGCCGCCCACGCCCAGCGCCGCCACCAGCACCAGCGCCGCGGCGCCCAGCGTCAGGCGGCGCTTGCGGACGGCCGCGGACTTGTTGCGGGCCGAGCCCGGCCGGGGCCGCCCCGGGGCGCGCGGGGCCCTGGCCGTGCCACGGGGGCCGCCGGAGAGCTCGTCGGGGGCCGGGACCCGCATGCTCGTGTGGGTGTCCCGGTTGGAGTCGGCGGACGAGCCGGGAACGAGGGGGACCGCGCCGCGGCGGCGGGGTTCCTCGGGCACGGCGGCGTAACTCTGCTCGTCGTACGTCCGGGATTCCGCTTCGGCGTCCGGCTCGTCCACCTCCAGCGCTGGGATGCCCGCCAGCTGCGGGAGCTGCTCACGCAGCCGGGCCGCGAGCTCGGAGGCGCGCAGCCGGGACGCCGGGGCCTTGGCCAGGCACTGGACCAGGATCTGCCAGAGCTCCTCGGGGATGCCCGGGAGCGGGACGACCGTCTCCGTGACATGACGGCGCAGGACGGCGCCGGGGTGTCCGCCGCCGAAGGGCGTGAAGCCCGCGAGGAGTTCGTACAGGACCGTCGCGAGGGCGTAGATGTCGACGGCGGCGCGCGGCGGGAGGCCCTCGACTATCTCGGGAGCCAGGTAGTCCGGCGTACCGATGATCTTGCTGGCCTTGGTGCGGCGGGGGGTGTCGATCAGCTTGGCCACGCCGAAGTCGGTGAGCAGGGCCGGGTGCGATCCACCGGGGCCGATCGGGCCCTCCATGTCGAGCAGGATGTTCTCCGGCTTGACATCACGGTGGACCACCCCGGCGGCGTGCGCGGCGGCCAGGCCGTCGGCGACGTCCGCGATGATCGCGACGGCGGCCTCGGGCGCGAGACGGCGTTCGCGGTCGAGGCGGGTGCGCAGGTCCGTGCCGCGTACCAGGCTCATGACCAGGGCCAGGTCGTTGCCGTCCACCACGAGGTCGCGGACGGCGACGACATGCGGATGGTCCAGGCCGAGCAGGGCCGTGCGCTCCTGGACGAAGCGGCCCACGAGCTCCTGGTCGGACGCGAGGTCCTCGCGGAGCAGTTTGATGGCCACCGGGCCCTCGGGCCCGTCGCCGAGCCAGACCGTGCCCGCGCTGCCGCGCCCCAGAATCTGGTGGGCGGTGTACCGGCTGCCGATATTCCGTGCCAAGACTGCTCCCTCAACGGCTGGCGATGAACCGTCGCCCATGACCCCCGTCGACAAATTTACGCGTCGATCAGGGTGTTGAGTGCCCGCGACAACGCCGACCCTCACTTCTGCGGGCGAATTGCGGTGGAAACTCGCCCGCAGAAGTCGATATAGCTACAGAGGTGCCGCGGTGACGGGCGCTCAGGAGTCGTTCCCACTGCTTCCGCCGCCCCATTCCGACACCCAGTCGGTCACGCTGGAGACGGTGTCGCTGATCGCCTGCCAGAAGCTCTTGCCCTGGCCGATCCAGTCCTGGAGCGGTGTCAGTTCCCAGATCAGCCAGGCCGCCACGAACAGCAGCACCAGGGTGAACAGACAGCCCTTGAGGCAGCCGAGGCCGGGGATCTTCATCGGGTTGGCGCTGCCCTGCCGCGGCTCGCGGGGCTGGCGCGTTACCGGCTGCTGGGGCGGCGCGGACTGCTGCGGGGGTGCGTACTGCTGCCGCTGGTACTGCTGTTGGGGCTGACGCTGCTGCTGCGGCTGGTACTGCTGCTGGGGCGGCGCAGACCTCTGCGGCTGCTGGTACTGCTGCGGCTGCTGGTACTGCTGTTGGGGCTGGTACTGCTGCGGCTGCTGTTGTTGCCGTTGCGGCTGCTGGGGCTGCGGCCGCTGGGGCCGACGGCGCAGCGGGTCCTGGTTCGGGTCGAGGTACTGGACCTGCGTCTGCTCGTTGCGATCACGGGCCGCCTGGAGCTGGGACTGCCAGGGGTGCGGGCCCTCGGGCTGCGGCGGGCCGTCCGGGCGCGGCGGTACCGGCGGCATGACCGAGGTCGGGTCGGCGTGGCCGCCCTGCCCCGGGGTGTGCTGCATCACACTGGTCGCCGCGTTCGGATCGTACGAGCCGGCGTTGCTGGGCAGCACCTGCGTCGGGTCGGCGGCGCCGGGGGTCTCGGGGACGGCCGCGGGCGCCGGATCGGGAGCGAGCAGGGCGCCCACCCCTTCGGCCGCCGCGATCTGGGCGGCGTCGGCGTGCACACCGATACCGGCCGCGACCGTACGCAGTCCACGGGCCAGGTTCTCGGCGCTGGGCCGCTGGTCGGGGTCCTTGCTCAGGCAGCGTTCCATGACCGTCCACAGCGGCGCCGGGACGGTCGTGGGGCGGCGGGGCTCCTCGCTGAGGTGCCGGTGCAGGACTTCGAGGGCGGTGCCGCCGGCGAACGGCGGGCGGCCGGTGACCAGCTCGTACAGCAGGATGCCCGCGCCGTAGATGTCGACGGCGGAGGTCTGCGGGCGGCCCTCGGCGGACTCGGGTGCCACGTAGGCGGGCGTGCCGACGAACTCGTGGGTGCGGGTGAGCCCCGGGGAGTCGGCCAGGCGCGCGATGCCGAAGTCGGTCAGCATCGGGTGCATCTCGCCGTCGCGCTCGTCGAGCAGGACGTTGGCGGGCTTCAGATCGCGGTGGACGACGCCGTCCGCATGGCTGGCGGCGAGCGCGTCCGCGATCTGCGCGGTGAGCAGCGCCGCGGCGACCGGGGTGAGCGGGCCGTTCTCGCGGAGGTAACGGTGCAGGTCGGGCCCGTCGACCAGGTCCATGACGAGGGCGAGGAGATCACCTTCGACGACCAGGTCCCGGGTGCGCACGATGTTCTCGTGGGTGAGCCGGAGCAGCACCGAGCGCTCGCGCAGGAACCGCATCACGACGTCCGCGTCGTTGGCGAGCTCCTCCTTCAGGACCTTGATCGCCACGGTCTCGCCGGGCTGGCCGGCGACGGCCGCCTCGGCGCCTGCGGTCTCACGCTGGCGGGCACGCCAGACGGTGCCCGTGGCGCCGCGTCCCAACGGCTCCTCGAGCAGGTACTTGCTACCTACCGGCCGCACGTCATGCGCTCCCTGCTGATCGTGGTGCTTGCGTGGTCCCCGGATCCGCCCGGGATTCCGGCCCACTCTAGTGCCGCGGCAGGCAATGTCCGCCCGTGAAGGAGTGGCGTCCGGTGCGTGCGTCCGGCCGGTCGGTCGCACGTCCTCGTACCGGGTGTCCCCGGGCTTGCGGCGGTGCGGCAGGAGTGCGTGCCGGGTGTCGCCACGGGGGTGGCCCTGCCTGTCCTTTCCTGTTCGCCCTGCCTGTCCTTTCCTGTTCGCCCTGCGCGCCCTTTCCTGTGGGGGCCGAGTCGGAACGTCGGTGGCTGGTGGACCTGTTGAGGCTGCGGCACCCCCGGCCCGGCTCCGTAGGAGACCGGTGCATCGCGCTCGCGCCGGGCCGGTGACTGCCGCGCATCCGCCCGACGTTCTGCCCCGGGCCCTCCCCTGGGCGCCGTCCCGGCAAGGCTGTTGGGGTGCAGAACGTCCGCTCCGAGCGGACGCACCACCGACCGTTCAAGATCACTTGGCGAAGGCCCCCGGGCACGTTGTCAGTGGCAGGTGCGAAGATGCCTTCAGCACGGACTGTGGGGCAGCAGGCCCCGCGGCACGTGACGAACCTGTACCGGACGACGCGTCCGTGTCGGGCAGGGGGACTCACAGGGCATTCCCCTGCCCGGCGCCCCGCGCAGAAGGGATCGCTGACGGCGATGCAGATCCGGCTGACCGTCCTCGCGCCGCGCAGCGGCCAGACTCCGGCGCGCGCCTGCGACGTGCTGGTCACCGCCCCACCGGGCACGGCTCTGGCCACCGTGGCGTCCTCTCTGGCCGCGGCCGTCTCCGGGCCCGACAGCTCGCTCGGTGGCGGTGCGGTGGCGCTGTTCGCCGGGCGTGAGCGGCTCGACGCACAGCGGTGTGCCCTGGGCGAGCCTCCGCTGGTCGACGGAGCGGTGCTCTCGCTCCAGGTCCCCGGCGAGGACGAGGCCCCGGACGACGTCGTTCCGGCGCGGCTGCACGTGATCGCGGGGCCCGACGCGGGCGGGGTCCATCTGCTGCACGGCGGCAAGGTCCGGATCGGCCGCTCCGCCGACGCGGACGTCCCGCTCGACGACCCCGATGTGTCCCGCCTGCACTGCACGGTGACGGTCTCCGCCGACGGCCTGGTCTCGGTGGCCGACCTCGGCTCCACCAACGGCACCCTGCTCGACGGTGCGGAGGTCCGCGACCGCCCGGTGCGTCTGAAGCCCGGCGCACTGCTGCGGCTCGGTGAATCGACGCTCCGGCTGGTCCCGGGCGCCCGTCCGCCGAGGAGGGCGACGACCCCGGACGGCGAGGGGCATCTACGAGTGTCCGCAGCGGCAGGCACGGACAGCGAGGCGCACGGCTCCGGACACGGATACGCCCCGGTCCCTGCCCCGGGCACGGATTCCGCCGGCCGTGGCCCGCACGAGGGCGATGTGACGGAGGGCGCCGACACCCGTCGTCAGCCACTCCCCCTCTCGGACGACGGAATGTCCCGGCGGGGTGGGATAGGCGCCTGGGCGCGGAGACTCGCGGGCAGCAAGGGCGAGCCCGTGCACGAGGCGACGCCCGACGAGTCGGGCGCCGATCAGCCGTACCCGGCCGCCGCCTCCGGAGCAGCGCCGGAGGCCACCGCGCAGGACACCTGGCCCGACCCCGCGGCCGTGCTGCTGACCGCGCTCGGCCCCGGGCCCCGGCTGTGGGAGCGCGACACCGCGCACCCGGAGGCGCTCGTGGTGCGTGTGGGCACCACGGACCGGACCGGGCTGCCCGCCGCCCCGGTGACGGTCGGGCTGCGGGAGGCCGGCTCCCTCGGGCTCGCGGGTCCGCGGAGCCGGCTGGCCGGGCTCGCCCGTTCGGTGGTGGCGCAGCTCGCCGCACTGCACTCCCCCGCCGATCTGGAGATCGTGCTGATCAGCACGGACCGCTCCCGCAGTACGGACGAGCGCCGGCTGGAGTGGTCCTGGCTCGGCTGGCTGCCCCATCTGCGCCCGCTGCACGGCCAGGACTGCCGGCTGCTCCTGGCGTACGACCGCGAGCAGGCCGTCGCCCGCACGACGGAGCTGGTGCACCGCCTGGACACCGGGCCGCTGGGGCCCGGCTGGGCGAGCCTGGACCGGAGCAGCGTCGCCGAGGCCGCCGGGCAGTACGCGGGCCCGTACACCGTGCTGATCGTCGACGGCGACCCCGGCACGGCGGAGCTGCGCGAGAACACCGCCCGGCTGGCGGTGGCGGGGGCCGCCGCAGGAATCCATCTGATCTGTCTGGCCGAGACCCCGGCCGCGACGCCCACCTCGCCGGTCGCGGCGACGTACGAGGCCGCCTGCCACGCCTCGATCGCGTTCCGCGAGTGCGGAGCGGTGGCGATGCTGAGCGGCGACGTGGCGACGGCGTTGCGGCTGCTTCGGCCGGCGGACGGCCGGGCCTCGGGCCGCGGCACGGTCGCCGTGGTGGACGCGGTGTCGGCGCACTGGGCCGAGCGGTTCGGCCGGGCGATGGCCCCGCTGCGGTCGGAAGGCCCGGCGTCGGTCCACGGCCGACCGGTGTCGGCCGCGCTCCCGCCGACCGCCCGCCTGCTGGACGAACTGGGCCTGGCGCGAGCCACTCCGGCCTCGCTGATGGCCCGCTGGGCCTCCACCGCCGACGACCATCCGGGCGCCACCGTGCGCGGTTCGGGGCGCTGGGCGGGCGGCCCGGCCGGTGGCCGTCCGGACGCGGAGGTGCGCGGTTCGGGCCGTACGGAGCACCCGGGCAGCCCGGCTGCCCGGGTGGGCGCCCAGCGCACCGGCGGTTCGACGGGGTCGGACGGCCGGGGCGGGTACGTCCCCGGCTCGGGGCGGACCCCGTATCCCGGCAGCGAGAACACCACCCACGTCGGCACGGCGGGCCACGGCCTCCTGCCCGAGGACGCCCAGGAGACGCGCGGCTCCGGGCGCACCCCGTATCCCGCCGCCCCGGCGCCCCAGATCGGCGGCTCGCCCGGGGGCACCCCGAGTTCCCGCACCGTTCCCGGCTCCGGCAGCTGGACCGGTGGCGGCTCCCAGGGCCTCGGAAGCGCCGCCCGCACGGCCGTGGAACCCCACCCGGACACCGCGGCCGACGCCTTGCCCGCCGCCCGGCCGGAGGGTGGTGCCGCTGTGGCCGCGGGGCGGCCCGTCGTGGTGCTCGGGGCCGGGCCCCGGGGCCCCGTCAGCGTGGATCTGACGGAGGAAGGCCCCCATCTCCTCATCGAGGGGCCGGCCGGCAGCGGACGTACGGAGCTGCTGCGGGCCGTGGCCGCGTCGCTGGCCGCCGCCGCCCGGCCCGACCGGCTGGGGCTGCTCCTGGTCGACGGCGCGGGTGGCGAGCGGGGCGAGAGCCTGCGCCCGTGCACCGAGCTGCCGCACGCGTTCACCCACCTGGTGGCCGCGGATCCGATACGGATGCGCGAGTTCGCCCAGGCGCTGGGGGGCGAACTGAAGCGGCGCTCCGAACTGCTCGGCCCGTACGACTTCACCGAGTGGCACCAGCGGTACGAGGTGGCGCACCGGGTGATCGGCCAGCGCCCGCCGAGCGGCGCGGAACAGCGCAGCGACCTGGCCTCCCCGACGGGCGGGACGCTCCGGCTGCGGACCGTCGCCGCGCATTCCGCACTGTCCGCCCCCTGCCCGCTGCCCCGGCTCGTCGTCCTGGTCGACGACTTCGACGCACTGGTCGCCCCGGCGCTCGGCAGCCCCGGCCGCCCGGCGGCGGGCTCGGTCGTACGGGCGCTGGAGGCCGTGGCCAGGGAGGGCGGCCGGCTCGGCGTCCATCTGGTCGCGACGTCCGCCCGCCCGGACCGTACGGAGGACACGGACCTGGCCCAGAGGACCCGGCTGCGCATCGTGCTCGACGCACCCGTCGTCCCGCCGTCGCCGGGGGACCCGGCGCCCGGCCGGGGCCGACTGGGGCATCCGGACGGGCGGGTGACGCCGTTCCAGGGCGGCCGGGTGACGGGCCGCATCCCGCGTACGGCGACCCTGCGCCCGACCGTCGTCCCGCTGGAGTGGGAGCGGATGGGCGATCCGCCGGCCCGGCGCCCGGTCCGCGAGCTGGGCAACGGCCCTACGGATCTGGCGCTGTTGGCCAGTGCGCTGGAGCGGGCCGCCCGGTCGGTGAACGCCGAGCCGATAGCCCCGTTCGGAACAGGTGCCTCCTGACCGGTCGTGGGGCCGCACCCGTCCCAACGACTCCGCATCCAGGGGGCGGGTCATGACGCCGCCGCTCAGAGCTGCCCCGTCATCCCCGGTGGATGAGCGCGCGGCGTCGGATGCGGTGCATCGCAAGGCGGAGGGTCGTCCTCGTACCGGGTCGTATGCGGACGAGCCCGGCAACGTCGCGAGGTGCCGTAGCTGTCGTCGCACGCCCACCAGGGATGACGGGGCAGCCCCTAGGGTGGCCCGGTGGACACGGGGACAGAAACTGAGATGGTTGCGGTCCCGCCGGGACGGGTGACGCTGTCGGACCGGCGGACGCAGAGGAGTTGGACGGCCGAGGTCGCACCGTTCCGGATGGCGGCGGTACCGGTCACCCAGTCGTTGTACGCACACGTCACAGGTCAGCAGCCGAGCACCGCCCGGGGCGACCGGCTGCCGGTGGAGGGCGTGTCGTGGTGGGACGCGGTCCGGTTCTGCAACGCGTTGTCCCGCCGTGAGGGGCTGACACCCGCCTATCACCTCCGTCCCGGCGAGGAGACAGCCGACTGGAACGCCTCTGCCGACGGGTACCGGCTGCCGACCGAGGCGGAGTGGGAACACGCATGCCGCGCCGGCACCACCGGCCCGCGCCATGGCCCGCTCGACGAGATCGCCTGGTACCAGGGCAACTCGGAGGGGCACATCCACCCGGTGGGGGTCAAGCAGCCCAACGCCTGGGGGCTGCACGACATGCTGGGCAATGTGTGGAACTGGTGTTGGGACGTCTACGACGCCGAGGTGTACGGCACCTATCGCGTGCTCCGCGGCGGTGGGTGGGCCGACGAGCACTGGAGCTGCCGGGCCTCGGTGCGGCGGCGCAGCCATCCGACCTTCCGGATCGACGACGTGGGATTTCGTCTCGCGCGCTCACCGATGTCCCGGACGTGACAGCCCGTTCCGAAACGACCAGCAAACCGATCCGGGTCCAGAGCTTTCCTGACGCCCCGTCACGCGACCATCAGTATCACCGAGTTGACGCGGGGGTGTTGCGGCACCGGTGCACCCGGCGTAGGACTGTGCGCACACAACGATGTGAGAGACGGGGAAGCGATGCGCACAACCCTCCGGATCGGCCGGGCCGCCATGGTGTTCACCGCCATCGGCGCACTGGCTCTCACCGGCTGCAGCGACGACGGCGACGGCGGGAAGGACAAGACGGACAAGAATTCCGGAGGAGGCAAGGACAGCTCGTCGAGCGTCTTACTCCCGAAACTGGACGGCGAGAAGCTCTCGGTCGCGGCGGTCTGGACGGGAACCGAGCAGGCCAACTTCGTCAAGGTCCTCAAGGAGTTCGAGAACCGCACGGGGGCGAGCGTCACCTTCGTCCCGGCGCAGGACCCGATCGTCAACTTCCTCGGTACGAAGATCGCGGGCGGCCAGCCGCCGGACGTCGCGATGATCCCGCAGGTCGGCGCGATCCAGCAGGCCGCGCGGAAGAAGTGGGCCAAGCCGGTCGGTGCCGAGGCGAAGGCCCAGCTGACCAAGAACTACTCCCAGGTCTGGCAGGACCTCGGGGCGGTGGACGGCACCCAGTACGGCGTCTACTTCAAGGCCGCCAACAAGTCGCTGATCTGGTACAACGCCAAGGCGTTCGAGAACGCGGGCGCCGCCGAGCCGAAGACCTGGAAGGACTTCCTGGCGACGGCCGAGACGCTCTCCGCCTCCGGCGTCACCCCGGTGTCCGTCGGCGGTGCGGACGGCTGGACCCTCACCGACTGGTTCGAGAACATCTATCTCTCCCAGGCGGGCCCGGAGAAGTACGACCAGCTGGCCAAGCACGAGATCACGTGGAAGGACCCCTCGGTCAAGGACGCGCTGACCACGCTCGCGCAGCTCTTCGGCAAGCCGTCGCTGATCGCGGGCGGTGCCGACGGCGCACTGCAGACGGAGTTCCCGGCCTCGGTCACACAGACCTTCACCGGCGGTGACCAGCCCAAGGCCGCGATGGTCTACGAAGGTGACTTCGTGGCTGTCAACATCGGGGAGACGAAGGCGAAGATCGGGACCGACGCCAAGGTCTTCCCGTTCCCGTCGGTCGGTGCCGAGTCCCCCGTCGTGACGGGTGGCGACGCGGCGGTGGCGCTGAAGGACGGCAAGGGCGCCCAGGCCCTGCTGACCTGGCTGGCTTCGGCCGACGCGGCGAAGATCATGGCCGAGCAGGGCGGGTTCATCTCGCCGAACAAGGCCCTGGACGCCGCCGCTTACCCGAACGAGGTACAGCGCACGATGGCCAAGGCACTGATCGCGGCCGGGGACGCCGTTCGCTTCGACATGTCCGACCAGGCCCCGCAGTCGTTCGGCGGGACGCCCGGCAAGGGCGAGTGGAAGACCCTCCAGGACTTCCTGAAGAACCCGAAGGACATCGCGGGGACCCAGGCGAAGCTGGAGTCCGACGCGGCCAAGGCGTACAAGAGCTGACGGGATGACGACAGCCGCAGCGGGGGGCGCCGACGAGGCGCCCCCCGCCGACACGCATTCGCCCGGACGGCCGTCGGTGCCCGGCCCCAGGAAGCCGCCCGCCGCCCCGGCCGGCACCCCGGGGCGCAGCCGCAGAAGCGTGACCGGCACCCGCCGGGTCGTCGCGGCGCTGTTCCTGGCACCCGCACTGGTGCTGCTGGGCGCACTCGTGGTCTATCCGATCGTGTACTCCGTCTACCGGTCGTTCTTCGACCGGGCGGGTACGGGCTTCGCCGGACTCGACAACTACCAGGCGCTGTTCACCGACGAGACCATCGTCACGGCGGTGAAGAACAACGCGATCTGGGTCGTGGTCGCCCCGACCGTCTCCACCGCGCTCGGGCTGATCTTCGCGGTGCTGACGGAGCGGATCCGCTGGGGCACGGCGTTCAAGCTGGTCGTCTTCATGCCGATGGCGATCTCCATGCTCGCCGCGGGCATCATCTTCCGGCTGGTGTACGACGCGGCCCCGGAGCGCGGGGTCGCCAACGCCGTCTGGGTGGGGGTGCACGACACGTTCGCCGAATCGGCGAGCTACCCGAAGGCGCATCCGCTGCCCGTCCACCCGCTGAAGGCGGGCGGCGGCGGTTCGTTCGTCACCCGGGCGACGGTCCGGGCCGGGCAGGCCGTGCAGCTGCCGCTGGTCGGTGTGGCACCGGCCAGGATGCCGAAGGACGCGAAGCCCGCGAAGGCCGCCGCGACGGAGTCCGGGAAGATCACCGGCACCGCCTGGCTGGACTTCACCCGGGGTGGCGGCGGCAGACCGAATGTCATCGACCCCGGGGAACTGGGGCTCAGGGGCATCACGGTGGAGGCGGTCAAGGACGGCAGAGTGGTCGCCTCGGCGACGGCGGGCGCGGACGGTGTGTTCACCCTGCCCGTGTCGGCGGACGGAGCCGAACTCCGGCTGCCTGCCTCGAACTTCAGGGAGGCGTACAACGGGGTCCAGTGGCTCGGGCCGACTCTGGTCACGCCCGCCATCATCGGTTCCTACGTCTGGATGTGGGCCGGCTTCGCGATGGTGCTGATCGCCGCGGGACTCGCGGGCCTGCCGCGTGAACTCCTCGAAGCGGCACGGGTGGACGGCGCGAACGAGTGGCAGGTGTTCCGCCGGATCACGGTGCCGATGCTCGCGCCCGTTCTCGCGGTGGTGCTGGTCACGTTGATGATCAACGTCCTGAAGATCTTCGACCTGGTCTTCATCATCGCGCCGGGATCCTCGCAGGACGACGCCAACGTGCTGGCGTTCCAGCTCTACCGCTCCTCGTTCGGCACGGACGCGGACCTCGGGATCGGCAGCGCCATCGCCGTGCTCCTGCTGCTGCTGGTTCTCCCGGTGATGTACGTC
Organism: Streptomyces sp. NPDC052052; assembly: GCF_040680455.1. Classification (NCBI taxonomy): domain Bacteria; kingdom Bacillati; phylum Actinomycetota; class Actinomycetes; order Kitasatosporales; family Streptomycetaceae; genus Streptomyces; species Streptomyces sp. NPDC052052. The sequence continues at coordinate 12,577 of NZ_JBFAWU010000034.1, forward strand.
AACATCCGCCGGATCCGGAAGGAGGGGCGCCGATGACGACGGCGTCGACCGCGGACACCGCCCCGAGCACGCCGGCCGCCACCGGGCCGGTGAGGGGCGAGCGGTCTCTCGGTTCACGCGTCGCCGCCCGCGTGGGCGGCGGTGCGATGCGGGTCTTCCTCGTCCTGGTGGGCCTGTTCTGGCTGATGCCGACCATCGGCCTGCTGCTGTCCTCGTTGCGCGGGCCGCAGGACATCGCGTCGACCGGCTGGTGGAAGGTCTTCACGGCCCCCTCCCAGCTCACCTTCGACAACTACGCACGCCTGCTGGACAATTCGACCATCACCCACTCCCTCCTCAGCACGGTCGCGATCACCGTCCCGTCGACCGTCCTGGTCGTGGTGATCGGTTCACTGGCCGGCTATGCCTTCGCCTGGATGGAGTTCCCCGGCCGCGACTGGTGGTTCCTGCTGGTCGTGGGGCTGCTGGTGGTGCCGGTGCAGGTCGCTCTGGTCCCCGTCTCCAAGCTCTTCGGCGCCGTCGGGATCTTCGAGACGACGCTCGGTGTGATCCTCTTCCACACGGCGTTCGGCCTGCCTTTCGCAATCTTCCTGCTGCGGAACTTCTTCGCGGAGATCCCGCGGGAGCTGCTGGAGGCGGCCCGCCTCGACGGGGCGGGCGAGATCCGGCTCTTCACCCGGGTCGTGATGCCGCTGGGCGGTCCGGCGATCGCCTCACTCGGGATCTTCCAGTTCCTCTGGGTGTGGAACGACATGCTGGTCGCACTGATCTTCGCGGACTCCGAGTCCCCGCCGATCACCGTGGCCCTGCAACAGCAGGTACGGCAGTTCGGCAACAACATCGACGTGCTGGCGCCCGGCGCCTTCGTCTCGATGGTGATTCCGCTCGCGGTCTTCTTCGCCTTCCAGCGTCAGTTCGTCTCCGGCGTGATGGCGGGAGCGGTGAAGTAGTCCGCACATGCATCCGTCAACGCGAGGCGGCCCTGTTCACCACAACAGGGCCGCCTCACCTGCAACTTCACGGATGTGCCACGTTTTGACGTAACTCTTTCACTCCATAGGACGTTTGCGGACCGCCCGCCCGCGCTGCGAACGACCCCTGGATGTGTTGTGCCCCGGTTCAGTGTCATCGTGCCTGCGTACCGGGTTCAGGCGTATCTCCACGAGAGCCTGGACTCGGTGCTCACCCAGTCCTTCGAGGACTTCGAGATCATCGCGGTCGACGACTGCTCCCCCGATGCCTGCGGCGCCGTCATCGACGAGTTCGCCGCCCGCGACCACCGGGTGCGGGCCCTGCACCTGCCGGAGAACGTGGGCCTGGGTCGGGCCCGCAACGCCGGGATCGCCCGGGCCACCGGCGACTACCTGATCTTCCTGGACAGCGACGACACCCTCACCCCCGGCGCCCTGCGGGCCATCGCCGACCGGATCGAGGAGACCGGCGAACCGGACGTCCTGGTCTACGACTACGCCCGTACGTACTGGACGGGCGAGAGCGTACGCAACACCTTCGCCGAACACCTCGCCGAGACGGGTCCCGCCACCTTCACACTCGCCGACCGGCCCGGCCTGCTGAAGGTCCTGATGGTCGTCTGGAACAAGGCGTACCGCCGCGCGTTCGTCGAGGCCGAGGGGTTCACCTTCCCGCCGGGCTACTACGAGGACACACCCTGGACGTATCCGGTACTGATGGCCGCCCGTTCGATCGCGGTCCTGGACCGGGTGTGCGTCGGCTACCGGCAGCGACGCCAGGGCAACATCCTGGCCACTACCAGCCGCAGGCACTTCGACGTCTTCGAACAGTACGACCGGGTCTTCGCGTTCATCGACGCCCGACCCGAACTCGCGCCCTGGCGGCCGGTGATCTTCCGCAGGATGCTCGACCACTTCTGCACGCTGTTCACCGCCAGGGGCCGGCTGCCACGCGGCGGCCGGGCCGCGTTCTTCCGCCGTGCCCGCGCCCACTACCTGCGCTACCGCACCCCCGGCGCCCCCGCCCCGCGCCGCGCCCGGCTGCGTCACACGCTGATCCGGCTGGGCGCGCACCGCACCTACCGCGCGCTGTGGACCGCGCAGTCGCTGCACGGCCGGCTGCGGAACCTCACCGCGACCGGCCGCCGGGTACTGCGGGCCGCCGCGCTCCAGGCGTACTACCGCATCCAGCTGCGCCTGCCCGTCGAAGCGGACCGGGCCGTGTTCGCGGCGTACTGGCACCGCGGCTACGCCTGCAGCCCCGCAGCGATCGAGGCGAAGGCCCGCGAACTGGTGCCGGGGCTGCGGACCGCCTGGATCTGCCGCCCGCAGGACGCCCGCACCCTGCCCCCCGGGACGCGACCGATCACCCCCGGGACGGGGGGCTACTGGCGGGCACTGGCCCGCTCCCGGTACCTGGTGAACAACGTCAACTTCGACCGCCGGCTGGTCAAGCGACCCGGCCAGGTACTGCTCCAGACCCACCACGGCACCCCGCTCAAGACCATGGGCCTCGACCTCCAGGACCGGCCCGCCGCGGCCCGCGGCATGGACTTCGGCCAGCTGCTCGCCAATGTCGACAAATGGGACTACTCGCTCTCCGCGAACCGACACTCCACCCTCGTCTGGGAGAAGGCCTACCCGTCGGCCTCCGCGCACTGCACGACGCTGGAGTACGGCTGTCCGCGCAACGACGTCTACCAGCGCACCACCGCCGACGAGGTGGCCCGGCTGCGCGAGTCGATCGGTATCCCCGAGGGCGCCCTGGCCGTGCTGTACGCGCCCACACACCGCGACTACCGGCGCGGCCCGCACGTCACGCTCGACCTGGCGCGCCTGCTGCGGGTCCTCGGTCCGCACGCCGTGATCCTCGACCGCGCGCACTACTCGTACGACGCCGCGCCGGTGCGCGAACCGCACCCGCGGATCATCGACGTCAGCGGCCACCCCTGCGTCGAGACACTCGCGCTCGCCTCGGACACACTGATCACGGACTATTCGTCGCTGATGTTCGACTACGCCAATCTGGACCGGCCCGTCGTCATCCACTTCGGCGACCGCGAGGCGTACGAGGCGGCCCGCGGAACCTACTTCGACCTGCACTCCTGCCCGCCGGGCGCGATCGCGCACAGCGAGGACGAACTGCTCGGCATCTTCGCGACCGGCCACTGGCGCACCGCGCACACGGCGCGGCTGCGCGAGGCATTCCGGGAGCGCTTCTGCCCGTACGACGACGGGCACGCGGCCGAGCGGGTGGTACGCCGGGTCTTTCTCGGCGACACCTCCGCACAGCCGCCCGCGGTCCCTCCGGCCGAGCGGCGGCCCGCTCCGGCGGTGGGCGATCCGACCCGGATCCCGGTCCGGGCGTCGGCCGGCGCCGTGGTCCCCGCCGACCGGCAGGCGTCCTCGGAGCTCGGCCTCGCCGGGGTCCGGCCCCCCGACCGCCCCTGACCGCAACCTCACCTCATCTGCCCGTCGACCCGTATGCCCCGTGGACCCGCGCACCCCTCGTGGGCCCGAGCCCGAGAAAGTACCCGTATGCCCCGGCTGAGTGTCATCGTCCCCGTCCGACGCGTCCGAGGGGAGCTGCGCCAGTGCCTGGAGTCGGTGCTCACGCAGTCGTTCACGGACATCGAGCTGATCGGGGTGGACGACGGTGCGCCGGACGGTTCGGGGCTGATCCTCGACGAGTTCGCCGCACGGGACGACCGGGTGCAGGCCATCCATCTGCCGCCGGGTGCCGGTCCGGACGGGCGGCGCAACGCCGGGGCCGAACGCGCCATGGGGGACTACCTCCTCTTCCTGGAGGGCGCCTTCGTCCTGCTGCCGGGCGCCCTGCGGGCCGTGGCCGACCGGCTGGAGGAGACCGATGACCCCGAGCTGCTGCTCTTCGGCCATCTCCGGCGGCCGTTCCGGGGCCGCCCGCGGCCGACCCGGTCACTGGAACTCCTCGGCCGACTGCCGACGGGCCGCCTGACCCTGGCCGGACATCCCGATCTCCTGGACATCGCACCGGTCTCCTGGAACCGTGCCGTGCACCGCACCCTCCACGAGGGCGAGAAGCTGGCCTTCGGACCGGGGCAGCACGGGGAGCGGATGTACGCACACCAGACCCTCGCCGCGGCCCGGTCCGTCGCCGTACTGCCCATGGCCTGCGTCGAGCACCGCGGCCGGCGCCGGCTGCCCGACGGCACCGAACCGGCACAGGAGTCCGACGGTTCGGCACCGCAGCAGCTCGTCGACGCGTACGCCGGGCTGATGGAGTTCGTGCGGGACCGGCCGCCGCTGCACCCGGTACGGACGCTGCTCTTCGAGCAGGCCGCCTCGGAGCTCCTCTCCGGGTACCCGTCGGTGACCCGGCGCCGCAGGCGCTACGTACGGTCCGTGGCGACGTTCCACCGCGCGCACCGGCCCGAGGGACACCGTTTCCCGGCCGGCGCCCGGGGGCTGCGGCCCCGGCTGATGGGGCGGGGCCGGTACGTCGTGCTCGGCGCCCTGGACACCCTGCTGGCCCTGCGCCGGAGCCTGCGGGCGGCACCCGGCGCGGTGCGGGCGCGGGCCAGGCGCACCCTGTCCGCGCGCTTCTACTGGTGGCAGCGCAGGCTCCCGCTGGACCCGGGTCTCGCCGTCTACGCCGCGTACTGGAACCGCGGCGTGAGCTGCAATCCGGAGGCGGTCTTCCGCAAGGCCCAGGAGCTGGCGCCGCAGGTGCGCGGCGTGTGGGTGGTGTCGAAGAACCAGGCGGACTCGGTGCCCGAGGGCATCGATCACGTGGTGCCGGGGACCCGGCGCTACTGGCGGGTGCTGGCCCGCGCCACGTACTTCTTCAACAACGTCAACTTCCCCGACCACCTGGTCAAGCGGCGTGGCCAGATCCATGTGATGACCCATCACGGCACCCCGCTGAAGATCATGGGGCTCGACCAGCAGGACTATCCGGCGGCGGCCCAGGGGCTGAACTTCGACCGGTTGCTCCAGCGCGTGGACCGGTGGGACTGGAGCGTCTCCGCCAATCCGCACTCCACCGAGGTGTGGGCTCGCGTCTATCCGGGCACCGCGCGGTCCCTCGAATCGGGGTATCCGCGCAACGACGTCCTCGCGACGGCCACGGAGGAACGGATCGCGCAGGTCCGCGAGGACCTCGGCATCCGGCCCGGCCGGCGTGTCCTCCTGTACGCGCCGACGCACCGCGACTACGAGGCGGCGTTCACCAGTCGGCTCGATCTGGTCGGCCTCTGCGAGGCGCTCGGCCCGGACACCGTGGTGATGGTCCGCGCCCACTACTTCTACGAGGGCGCCGGGCTGCCGGAGCACCCGTCACTCATCGATGTCTGCGACCACCCGCGGATCGAGGAGCTGTGTCTGGCCGCGGACGCGCTGGTGACGGACTACTCGTCGGTGATGTTCGACTACGCCCATCTGGACCGCCCGATCGTGGTGCACGCCCCCGACTGGGAGACGTACCGCACGGTCCGCGGGGTCTGCTTCGACCTGCTCTCCGGGAGGCCCGGGGACACCCCCGGAGCGGTCTCCACCGACACGACGGAGCTGGCCCGGATCTTCCTCGACGGCACCTGGCGCAGCCCGGCGAACGAGGCGCTGCGGGCCGCGTTCCGGGCCCGGTTCTGTCCGTACGGCGACGGACGCGCGGCGGAACGGGTGGTGCGGCAGGTGCTGCTGGGGGAACGTCCGGACCCGTCCGGCGACGGTGTGCCGTCGGCCTCCGGGCGGGGCTGAGGGGCGGGGCTGATGAACGGGGCTGAGGGGCGGGGCCTGGTGGGCGGGCCTGCTGAACGAACGGGACTCAGCGCTGCTGGCCGACCATCACCGTGACGAGGCCGATGACCACGAGCAGTGAGCCGCCCCAGGTCCACATCGAGGTCCGCTCATGCAGCACGGTCGACCCGGCCGCGACGATCAGCAGATACCCGAGGGCGTTGAACGGGTAGGCGATGGACAGCGGCACCTTGGCCAGCGTGGTCATCCAGGCGAGGGCGGAGACCGCGAAGACCACGAGACCGAGGACGACCCAGGGGCTGGTCGCGGCACGCAGGGCGACGGATCCACCGCCCTGCGCGGCAGCCGCCGCGGCGCTCCTCATCCCGTGCTTGAGCATGATCTGGCCGCCCGCCGACGAGAACACGGCGAACAGCAGCAGCATCAGACTGGGGAGGGTCAAGGCCTTGCTCCTGTCTGCGGGCACCGGCTCCCCGGACACCGGGGCGGGAGTGGGACGGGGGACGGCGGCCTCAGCCACGGACCCGGCCGGCGGGGGCGTACTGTCGGTTGAGGATGTCCTGCACATCGACGTGCTCTCCAGCGATGATCGTCTCGGCCGCATGCGGGGTGAGCAGTGCGACGTGCTGATAGCCGAACAGCGTCGGCCGGATCCGGGTGAGCAGCTTCGACAGACCGCCCAGGACCGCGGGGAGCGGTCCACCTCCGAGCAGCGCCCAGAACGGGGCTCCGGTGGAGACGATGTGGAGGACGTCGTAGCCCGCGCCCCGAACGGTTCGGCGCAGGCTGGCTCGGGTGAAGAAGCGCAGGTGCGTTTCGTCGAGGATGCCGCGCCGGTCGTAGTCGAAGACGCCGAACGCGACCCGCAACCGTGAGTACCAGTGGCTGAAGTTCGGTACGGAGAGCAGTACATGGCCGCCGGGCCGCAGCACGGCGGCGGCCTCGGCGAGCACCCGCTCAGGGTGCGAGAGGTGTTCGATGACGTCGCCCGCGACGACGTAGTCGTAGTCGGTGCCGATGTCCGCGGGCAGCCCCTCCTCCAGGTCGGCGAGGTGGAAGTGGGTGCACCTCTCGCGCACGCCGGGGACCTCGACGTAGTCCACGCCCGTCACTTCGTGCCCGAGGGTCTCCAGGCGCTGCGCGAACAGGCCGCCGGAGCAGCCGAGATCGAGGACCCGGCCGGGCGGCAGGGTGCGCATCTTCTCCAGGATCACGGAGTGCGAGGAGCCGTCGCCCTCCTTGAACGCGTACTCGACGGGTTTGGGGATCCAGGCGCAAGTGCCGAAACCCTTGACGGCGAGCCGGTATTCGAGGACGTCCTTGACGACGTCCTTCGCGTACTTCATGCCGTTGACGTAGCAGATCTCGTCGCCGTAGTAGGTGGGGACGGGGATCTCCTTGATCCGCATTCCCTCGTTGAGGAGCTGGACGATGATCTGGGTGTCGAAGTCGAACGCGTCGGTGTTCCGGTGGATCGGCAGTTTCTTGAGTGCCGCGACACTGTAGGCGCGGTATCCGGAGTGGAATTCGGTGAGCCGCGAACCGAGAAGGGCGTTCTCCAGGCGGGTGAGAATACGGTTGCCGAGCCATTTGTACAGGGGCATGCCGCCCTTGAGGGCGGATCCGGAATGCATCATCCGAGACCCGAACACGGCTTCGCATTCGCCGCGTTCGATGGGGGCGACCATGTCGGGCAGGAACTCGGGGGCGTACTGTCCGTCGCCGTGCAGCAGCACGATGATGTCGAGGCCGTGTTCGGCGGCGAGCGCGTATCCGGCCTTCTGGTTTCCGCCGTATCCGAGATTCTTGGTGTGCCGCATCACCACGGTCCGCGGCAGGTCTTCCGCCTGCGACCAGCGGCAGCCGGCGGTGAAAGTCGCGTCATGGCTCGCGTCGTCGAGAATGAGGACCTCGGTGACCTTGGACCGGAAGTCCGGGGGAATGCGGTCGAGGGTTCTCTCCAGCGTCGTCTCGGCGTTGTACGCGACCACCAGGATGCCGATCCTGGGGCTCGGGCTTTCCTTCATGGGGCGTTCTCCAGTTGCGCTCGGTGCTCGGTGCTCGGTGCTCGGGAGGGAAGGTCAGTTGACGGACGGTCCGGTGGGCCGCTCGGCACAGGGCGCCGGAAGCGGGGTACGCCCGGCAGCGGGTTGCGGGGGTACGCCCGATGGCGCGGCAAGGAGTTTGCGCACTCCGCTGACGAGGCAGACGGCGAGGACGAACCAGCCGGCCTCGCCGAGGTGCAGCACCGTTTCGCTCCAGTGCACGGCGGAGCGCCCCTGGTAGCCGAGGATCGCCGTCAGGCCGAGCAGAGCGTTGTACGCAGCACCTTCCCAGAACCCGATGACGAACAGTCCGGCCGCCGCCCAGGTGAGGTACTGCAGGCCGGACGCGGTGGAGAGCAGCAGCAGCAGCCCCATCGTCACGGCGACGACCACGGGCAGTTGGGCGGGCCGCAGCCGGGCGAGCCAGATCCCGGCCACCACACAGGCCAGGACGAAGAGGAAGTGACCGTCGCCCCGGACGAAGGTGATGAAGGACTGCGGCAGACCGAGCGCGTCGGCGAACCGGACGATGCCCCACAGGCGGTAGTTGCCACCCGCGTACTCCAGGACGTTCTCCTTGAGGTCCTGCGGGACGGTGACCAGGACCGGCCCCCAGACGAGGGCGACCAGGGCGACGAAGCCCGCGGTGAACCGGACGAGGGCCGGCCGGCCCGCCCGCAGCGCGACGACGAACAGCGCCGGGATCACCACCACCGGGATGAACTTGACGCTGATCGAGAGCGCGGCACACACCCCTGCGGCCAGCGGTGACTTCCGGTCCACCAACAGATGCGCGGCGGCCAGGGCGAAGGTGATGGCGACCTCGTCGGTATTGCCGTGATAGCCCGAAGTGGCGATCAGCAGGGGGCTGACGGCCACACCCACCCCACAGGCGACGGCCGTGCCGACCGAGCTGCGACGGCGCACGATCTCGAACACGAGAACGGCGCAGAAGAAGTCGGCGATCGAGGCAGGAGCCCTGATCAACGTTCCGAACGGGATCCCGATCTCGGAGAGCTTCTCAAGGCCCAGCAGCATCCAGCCGGCCAGCGGTGGGTGGTTGTAGACAGGCAGTCCCGGCAGCGGCTGTTCATAGATCCGGATGGGACCGTAACGCGTGATGGCCCTGGCGAAGCCCTGAAAGATGCGCACGTCGGCAGGGCCCGGAGTATGCGCCGCGATCAGCATGCGGGTGAGGAGGCCGACGGCCGAAACGGTGATCACCACTGCTCTCGCCCGTCGCACGTCCCGGGTATCGCATCGCATTCGAATACTCATGAAAACAGAACGTAGCAAGCCAACGACACAGAGTGACGCATCGATCATCACACGTCCGGGGTCGCGACTTCACCTGCCCCCGTGCGCTTGCGGACATCCACGTCTCACTCTCACTCGAACGGTTCAGGGCGGCCGGGCGATTCAGAGCCAGTCAGGTGAATCAGAGCCGTGCGGGCGAATCAGGGCCGGGCGGGGGCCTGAAGCATCCGGTCGACCACCCTCGCCGCCGCGTGTCCGTCGTCCAGGTCGCAGAAGTCCCGGAGGAACGCCTCGTACGCCTGCGCATGTCCCCTGGTGGCCTGTTGTGGATCCCGCAGCGCCTCGACGAGTCCGGCGGAGTCGGGAATGAGAGGGCCGGGGGCGCGGGTCTCGAAGTCGAAGCAGAACCCGCGCAGGGTGTCGCGGTAGTGCGCCAGGTCGTACGTGTGGAAGAGCATCGGGCGACCGGTCTGGGCGAAGTCGAACATCAGCGAGGAGTAGTCGGTGACCAGGGCGTCGCTGATCAGCATCAGTTCGCCGACGTCCCCGTAGCGCGAGACGTCCCGTACGAAGCCGCTGCCGCTGTCCCGGAGGCGGTCGGTGACCAGGTAGTGGCGGCGCACCAGCAGGACGGTCTCCGGGCCGGCCGCGCGTTCGGCGGCGGTCAGGTCGAGCCGGAGGTCGAGGGCGTAGCGCCCACCGCCCTGCGGTCGGTCCTCGCGCCAGGTCGGGGCGTACAGCACGACCCGCTTGCCCTCGGGAATGCCGAGCCGCTCCCGGACCGCCGCGGCGACCTTGGCCCGGTCCGGGGCGTGGAACAGGTCGTTGCGGGGATATCCGCACTCCAGGACCTCGCCCCGGTAACCGAACGCACGCCGCAGGACGGGGGTGGAGAAGCGGTTCGGGGAGACCAGGAGGCTCCACTGGCGTGCGCGCTGCTCGATGGTGGCGATATAGGCGGCGTTGGCCTGGGCGGTGCCCGCGAGGTCGAGGCCGATGCGCTTGAGCGGGGTGCCGTGCCAGGTCTGGACGACACACTGACCCTCGCGTCGTTCGAACCACTCCGGCAGCTGGGTGTTGGTGACGATGTGACGGCTGCTGGCCAGCGCCTCGTGCCAGGCGGCGCTGCCGTGCTCCACGGCGGTGGCGCCCGTCGGGATGAGGGCCTGCTGGTCGCGCACCACCCACAGATGCTCCAGCTCGATGCCCCGCCGGACCAGTTCCTCATGGATCGCGCGCGGCGAGTCGGAGTACTGGCGGCCGTCGAAGCTGCTGTACAGCACGGTGTCGCGCAGGGGTGTCGTGCGCCGGCTCCGGTACGCCTCGCGCAGCAGCCGTCTGCCGCGCGCGCCACGTTCGGCGGCGGTGAGCACCGACGCGCAGTTGATCAGCAACTGATCGTGGAAACGCCGTTCGATGAGGTATCTCCGGCCCGCGAGGGTGCGGGCAGCGGGCAGGGTGCGGTGGGCCGCGGCCGGGATGCGCAACGGGGCGTCGTGCGCGTCGTCCCGTCGGCCCTGCTCCCGGAGGAAGAGATACCAGTGGCCCTGGCCGAGCGGCAGCTTCCCGCCGGGTCCTTCGACCGCGTCCGGCCGCAGCGCCGCCCGGAACCGGCGCTCCCCGGCGGGGCCGAAGGAGGTGACAGGGAGGACGGCCTCCTCCCCGTGCCCGCTGTGCCGGGCCACCAGCTCGACGGGGTGTCCGGGAAGGTCGGGGAAGGTGCCCTCCAGGAGCACCTGTCCGTCCTCCGTCCAGGTCGCCAGGTCCACGGCGGGCTGTACGGCGCGGTCGCTGATCAGCAGATTCCCGCGGGAGCCGGCGGTGAGGCCCAGTTCGCGCCGTTCGCCGACGTCCCCGTCCCCTTCCCCTTCCCCTTCCCCGTCCAGCGGGTAGCGGCCCGGCGGTACGGGCCCCGGCACGTCGATCGGGGTCCTGCGCCCGTCCGGGCCGACCAGATGCAGGCTGTACGACAGCTGCGCGGGCACCGCCCCCTCCCCCGCTGCCGGGCGGGCGCCGACGAGGGCGTCGAGCGGGACGACGGCGGTGAAGCGCCGCCATCCCGCCGCCGAGGGCACGGCCCCCTCGTGCACGGTCACCGGAGCGTCGAAGGAACTGCCGGAGGCCCTGTGGGTGAGGGCGAGGCGCAGCGGGCCGGTGCCGTAGCGGTCGCGGACCATGCCGTCGATCGCCACGGTGCCGGCACCGCCGGCCGGGCCGCCCGCGCGGTGCGTCTCGAAGCGGGCGTCGATCCGTTCCGCGTGCAGGACGAGCCTGCCGTTCTCGAAGGCGGGCACGATCCGGTGGTCGCCGTCGGGGCGGTGCACGGGCGGCGGGGCTGCCGCCTCGTTCGTCGAGAGGCAGGAGCGGCGCAGCATGCCGTGTCCGGCGATGCCGATCTCCAGCCGCCAGGTGAGCCGTTCGAGGCTGCCCCGCGCGTCGATGCGGAGCCTGGCCGGGTCGATGACCGTCTCGAAACCGGAGCAGTCGTAGTCGTGCAGGCTCTGCCGGGATGCGACGGTGGCCTCGGGCTCGTCGACCGTGCGCAGCCTGAGCGGCACCACATGCCGTCGCCCCGCCCGCAGCCAGCCGGCCCGCAGCTCGCTGCGCCGCGAGGTGGCGGGCAGGTTCCGGAGGTAGGCGTACCCCCTGACGTGGAGCCTGCCGTCCTGCCAGTGGGCCTCCCTCAGCCGGGCGGTGAGCGGAAGGTCCCGGTCGGTGACGCGGAGCACAGGGCGCGGCACCGGCCGGGTGAGGACCGGGAAGGAGGCGCTGCGGCGCCGGACGCCGCGGACGGTGAAGGCGCCCGGTTCGGCCTTGTCGAAGGCGAGCAGGGCCAGGAGTTCCTCGGTCCGCCGCTCGCGCACCAGGTGCCACATCAGGCGCAGCCGCAGCGGGAGGGCGTCCAGGACGACCGGATCGACCTGGTCGATGAACTCGTTGGCGTACGTCAGGAAGGCGCGCCGGTAGTCCTCCTCGCCGTCGGGCAGCGCCTCCATGAAGTACCAGAGGTCGTGGGCGAGGACATGCGCCTCGTACCGCTGCTTGTCCGCGGCGCCGCGGTGCTCGTCGAGGAAGGTGGAGACGCCCAGCACGTGCGAGGCCCGGTCCTGGATGCCGCGGACGACGGCGCGGCGGGTGGTGATCGAGCCCGCCCGGTCGCGCCAGTGGTAGACGGTGTCCTTCAGGACGTCGACCGAGCGGGCCAGGAAGTGGGCGGGCAGGACGACCGGGATGTCCTCGTAGAGGGCGCCGACCGGGAAGGCGAAGGCGTGCTCGTCCCAGAAGGACCGGCGGAAGACCTTGTTGCAGGCGATCCGGTCGGCGGCGAGGTCCCAGTCGCGGGAGATGTGGGTGCGCAGCCGGGTCGTCGCCATCGCCTTGCGGAAGTTGGGCGACTGCTGGAGTCTGCCGGAGGCGCGCAGCCGCAGCACGTTGCCGGACGCGATGTCCGAGCCGGTCTCGTCCAGGGCGCCGAGGAGGAGTTCGTACGCGCGCGGCGGAACGACGTCGTCGCTGTCGACGAAGGCGAGGTGGCGGGAGCCCGGGTCGCAGTTGCGGACACCGGCGTTGCGGGCGTGCCCGAGTCCGCCGTTCTCCTGGCTCACCAGCCGGAACCGGCCGTCCTGTTCGGCGAACCCGGCGGCCAGGGTGGAGCTGCTGTCGGTGGACCCGTCGTCGACCATCACCACTTCCAGGTCGCTCATGGTCTGCTCCGCGAGGGAGTTCAGACAGTCCGTCAGATAGAGCTCGACGTTGTGGACGGGTACGACGACACTGAGCCGTGGCGGCATGGTGGGCACGTCCGTTCATCGGGGTCCTGGTTGTCCGTATGGCTCAACCCCGCGGAGCCCCGGGGGTCACCGGTTGCCCTCTCTCCCGAACGGGTGACATCGGTCGCGCGATGTTGCCGTCCGGCGCTGCTCCGCACCGCTCCCTGCGTCGCTCAGGAACAGCCGCCGCACCACCCGCTCGGCCGCGTGCCCGTCGTCGTACAGGCAGAAGCGCTCCCGGAACGCCGCCCGCAGCCGCGCCGTCCGCGCCGAGCGCCACTCCCCCGTCCTGAACAGTTCCAGCAGCTCGTCCTCGGTGGTGGAGACCGCGCCCGGGGTGTCGCCGGGGCGTCCGGAGAGCAGATCGACATAGGTGCCACGCGAGGCGCGGTAGGCGGCCCAGTCCGGGACGTGGCTGATGATCGGGCGGTCCAGGCAGGCGTAGTCGAACATCAGTGACGAGTAGTCGGTGATCAACACGTCGGAGACCAGGCAGAGTTCCTCGACCGACGGATGCCCCGTCACGTCCACCACGCAGGCGCCGTCCAGCGGTACGGAGCGGCCGTAGAAGTAGTGCGCCCGGACCAGCACCACGTGGTCCGGGCCCAGTTCGCGCGCCAGGCGCTCCAGGTCGAGGTGCGGGACGAAGCCCTTGCGGTAGTCGCGGTGGGTGGGTGCGTACAGCACGACGGTGTGGTCGGGCGCGAGGCCCAGGCTCCGGCGGAGCGCCGCCATCCGCTCGGGAGTTGTCGTGAAGAAGACGTCGTTGCGCGGGTAGCCGAGGTTCAGATGCTCGTACCGGGAGGGGTAGACGCGGTCCCAGATCTCGGTGGTGTGCGGGTTGGCGGAGAGGGAGAAGTCCCACTGGTCGGCGTGGGCGACGATCTTCTCGAAGCTGATGCCGTTGGTGAGGGCCGGGTAGGCCCGCTGGTCCAGGCCCATGGTCTTCAGCGGGGTGCCGTGGTGGGTCTGGAGATAGCGCTGGCCGCGGCGTTTCGTGAAGCCGCCGGGGAAGCTGGAGTTGTTGATCAGGTAGGTGGCGGTGGCCATGGCCCGCCAGTAGGCGCGGGAGCCCTCGATGACGTACGGGATGCCGGGCGGCATCCGGTCGCGGTGCCGGGAGGAGACGACCCACACGCCCCTGATGTGCGGGGCGAGTTCGCGGGCCTTGGCGTGGATCGCGGCCGGATTGCAGGCGACTCCGCGGTTCCAGTAGGCGGCGTACACGGCGAGGTCGGGGTCCAGGGGGCGGCGCAGGTCGATCCGGTACACCGCGCGCATGACCCGGGCCCGGAGCGTCTTCCGGTGGCGGCGCAGCGCGGCCCGGCTGCGGGCGCGGGCGGTGCGGACGGCCTCCCGGACGCGGTGGACGGTGTAGCTGCCGGGCAGCGCGGCCGCGCGGTGGAGGGCGGCGCGGTCCTCGGGCGCGGTCCGGCCGGGGTCGGCCAGCACGGCGCGCAGATGGCGGGTGCGCGCTGCCCGGATCCGCGGGTCGTCGCCGGTACGGGCGAGCAGCCGGTCGTACGCGTCGAGGACTGCGAAGTGGTGGCGTCCGGGGGTGGTGGCGAAGGTGCCGGAGCGGCGGATGCGGTGGCGGACGCAGATCCGGTCGAGGGTGTCGAGGGTGCCCGCGTCGGAGGCGAGGAGGGTGGCGTGCAGGAGAGGGAGGACGTCCTCGTAGGGGCCGTCGGTGAAGTGGAGGCCGCGCTCGGTCCAGAAGGCGCGGCGGAAGAGGCGCGGGGTGTCGGTGGAGAAGCCGTCGGGGCCGGGGACCGGGGACGGTTCCGCCGGGGACCGTTCCGCGGGGGACGGTTCCGGGGCGGGCCGGGGCGAGACATCGCCCCACCAGTCGATGCGGTCGTGCCCGAGGAGGAGCACGTCCGGTTCGCTGCGGGTCAGCTGTGCGCCGATCGCCTCCAGGGCGCCCGGTCGCAGCAGGTCGTCGCCGTCGAGGAAGAGGAGGTACCGGCCGCGCGCCTCTGCCGCCCCGGCGTTCCGGGCCGGCCCCGCGCCACGGTGCACGGGGAGGGTGAGCACCCGGATCCGGGGGTCGCGCGCCGCGAACTCGGCGGCGATCCGGGCACTGCCGTCCTGCGACGCGTCGTCGACGACGAGGAGCTCCCACGCCCCCGGCCCCTGGTCGAGCACGGAATCCAGACTCGCCCTGAGATAGCCCTGAACGCGGTGGACGGGCATGACAACACTGAGGAGCATGGCAGCCGAGCGTAATCGCGCAGCCACCGCGCACCGAATCGCTTGTTCACCCGTTCGGGGCAGAGCCGGTGACCCGGCGCGTCCGCCCCGGTTGACCTGACATGAAGCCGCGCCTCAGTGTCGTCGTCCCGGTCCACAACGTCGAGGACTATGTGGAGGACTGCCTGCGGTCGGTGGCCGAACAGACGGTCACCGACATCGAGGTGGTCCTGGTCGACGACGGTTCGACGGACGGCAGCACGGACATCGCCAGGTCGTTCGCCGCCTGCGACCGCCGCTTCGCTTACGTCCACCAGCGCAATGCCGGACTGAGCGCGGCCCGCAACGCGGGGGTGCGGCACACCACGGCGGACGTGCCGTATCTGGCGTTCGTCGACAGCGACGACATCGTCGTCCACGACGCCTTCGAACGGATGCTGGCCTCCCTGGAGTCGACCGGGTCCGACCTCGCGACCGGCAACGTGTGGCGGCTCGACGAGCAGGGGCGCCGGCAGGCCTGGCAGTACCGCTGGCTGACCGCCACCCGGGCCCGCACCCACATCAGCCGCGATCCGCGGCTGCTCTCCGACCGGGTCGCCTGGAACAAGGTCTTCCGGCGCTCCTTCTGGGACCGGCACGCCTTCGCCTTCCCGGAGGGCAGGCTCTACGAGGACACCCCGGTGATGATCCCGGCCCACTTCCTCGCGGGCTCGGTCGACGTCCTGCACGAGCATGTCTACTACTGGCGGGTGCGGGAGGGGTCGATCACCCGGCGGCGTACGGACGTGCGGGGCGTACGGGACCGGATCTCGGCGTGCGAGCAGGTGAGCACGTTCCTCGCGGGGCGGGGCGGGACGGCGGACGGCGGTGCGCGACGCCGTTACGACCTCTCGTGCCTGCGTGACGACTTCGTCTACTTCCTCGACGGGCTCGCGATGGGCGGCCCCGAGTACCGGGAAGCGTTCATGTCGGACGCGGGGGCCTTCCTGGACCGGATGGAGCGGATGGACGGGGCGGCAGGGTCGAAGCAGGCCGTGGCCCATGAACTTCCGGTGGAGCTGCGGGTCAAGTGGCAGCTGGTGAAGGAGCGCAGGCTCACGGAGCTGCTGACCGTGCTCGCCTTCGAACGGGACAACGGCGCCGGAACGTTCACGGTCGGCGGTGTGCCGGGCCGACGGCAGGCCGGTGTCCCCGGCATCCCGGAAACCGTCCGGCTCTCCCGTACCGATCTCCCGGCCGTGGCACGGTTGTTGGACGCACAGTGGGGCGACGACGGGAAGCTGAGGCTGCGCGGATACGCGTACATCCGCAACCTGCCGGCCGCCGCGCCGCGCCACTCGCTGAAGGTGGGCATGGTGCGTGCCACCCGCGGCCAGCATCTGCGTACGGTGCCGGTGCGGAGCGTTCCCACTCCTGAGGCGACCATCAACTCCGGTCAGCAGCTGCACAGTTACGACCATTCAGGGTTCGAGATGACGCTCGACCCGCGCCGGTTGCGGTCCGGCGGCTGGCTGGTGGGCATGATGGTGGCCGCCCAGGGCACGGTCCGCCGGGTGGCTGTTCGGGCCGTGGAGGTCGGGGCGGTGCAGCCGCTCGTCCATGACCTGGGCGACGGTCGGCGGGCGGTGCTCGACTACCTGGACGGGCGGCTCCGGCTGACCCTGACACAGCTTGCGGCCCGGTGCGAGGCACACCGGGTGGGCGAGGAGCTGGAGTTGACCGGCCGACTGTACGGGGGCGCCCGCCCGAAGGCGCTGGTGCTGACCTGCGACGGGGTGCCGGACCAGGAGTTCGGCCACCCGGTCGCCTGCCTGGCGGGCGACCGTTTCTCCGTACGGATTCCGCTCGCCGACCTGGCCGGGATGGCCGCCGCACCACGGGTCCCGCACCGGGCTCCACGCGAGGTCGAGGCGGAGCCCGGCGGGCGGTGGCGGGGGCGGCTGGTGCTGGCGGACGGGTCGAGGGTGGCGCTGGCCGCGGCCCCGGATGCGGCGCCGCCGGTGGTGGCCGACGCGGCGGGCGAGCTGGTGCTGGACCTGAGCGGCCGGCCGTTCGTGGATGCGGCGGCGTGGACGCCGGACGGTGCGCTGCGGGTGGAGGGGGTGACCGGCGCCGGGACCGGCATGCCGGAGGACGAGGGCCCGGCCCACCTCGTCCTGGTCCACGAGGCGCTGCGCGAGCGCGTGGTCGTCCCGGTCACGCACGCGCCCCCGCGCGCAAGGGCGTACGAGGGTGCGCGCACCGGTGCGCGCGGGGCCGGCCAGGGACCCGGCACAGGGGGCCACGAGGGGCGCCGCTTCACCGCGTTCCTCGCCCCCTCGGTGGCCGCGGGCCTGCCCGAGGGCCGCTGGGACGTCTATCTGGGCGGCCGGCCGGTGCGGGTACTGACCGCGCTCGCCGCCCGTCTCCCGCTGCGCCGTACGGGGACGGCCACCACGGCCCCGACGCCCGGCAGGGAGTTCGCCCTGGACCGCCGGTTCGGCGACCGGCTGGCCGTGCGGGCCGGGCCGGTGCTCGCGATCGCCGAACGGGGCGCGTACCGCCGGGCCGGACTGCGCGGCGCGCACTACCCGACCCGGCGGGCGCTGCCCCTGCGGGACGCCGTCCTCTACACCGGCGGCGACTCACCGCGCGCCGTCCACGCCGAACTCGTGCGCCGGGGCGTGGAGTCGGAGCATCTCTGGGTCACCGACGGGCTGCACGGCCACGTCCCGTCCGCCGCCGTCCCGGTCGTCGAGCAGAGCACCGCCTGGTACGAGGCGCTCGCCCGGTCACGATGGATCGTCACCTGCGACCAGCTGCCCGAGTGGTTCGAACGGCGGCCCGGCCAGGTCGTCGTGCAGACCTGGCACGGCACCCCGCTCGGCCGCTTCGGCACGGATCTGGGCGGCACCCTGTACGCCGACCACCACCGGCTCGCCTCCCTGCCGCACCGAGCCGCCCAGTGGTCCGTCCTGGTCTCCCCGAGCCGCCACGCCACCCCGCTGCTGCGCCGCGCCCTCGGCTACCGGGGCGAGGTCCTGGAGGCCGGTTCCCCCGCCAACGACCTGCTCTTCGCGGCCGACCGGGCCAGGACCGCCGAGCGGGTGCGGCGCAGGCTCGGCATCCCCGACGGCCGCCGGATCGTGCTGTACGCGCCGACCTACCGCGACCATCTGGCCCACCCGTCCGGCACCGGCGAGGAACGGCACCGCTACCGCTGGGACCCGGCGCTCGACCTGGCGGCACTGGCCCGGTCCCTCGGCGACGGCCACACCGTGCTGGTGCGCCGCCATCCCCGGGTGACCGGGAGCGTGCCCGAGGTCCACGGGGTACGGGACGTGTCGGCGCATCCGACCACGGCGGAACTGCTGCTGATCGCCGATGTGCTGCTCACGGACTACACGGGGCTGATGTTCGACTACGCGCACACGGGCCGCCCGATGCTCTTCCACACCTACGACCTGGCGCACTACCGCGACACGGTGCGCGGGTTCTGTCTGGACTTCGAGACCCGGGCGCCGGGGCCGCTGCTCGTCTCCACGGACGAGATCGCCGGAATCCTGGGCACCCCGGGTGCCCTGGCCGCTTCGGCGGCCCGGCACGCGGACGCGTACGCGAGCTTCCGCCGGGACTTCTGCGATCTGGACGACGGCGCAGCGGCGGCGCGGGTCGCGGACCGGCTGCTCGCCGGGGGCTGAGCGGATCGCCGGAGGCGGGAGCGTTCAGCTCTTGAGCGCGGCGACGGCGGAGGCGGCCAGGTCGTCGAGGTAGCCCGCGGGCAGCGGGGCGCGGACGACGGCCAGGCGCCAGTACAGCGGGCCGACGATCAGGTCCAGGGCGCGGTCCGGGTCGCTGCCCTCGGGCAGCTCGCCGCGCGCCACGGCATCGCGGACGACGACGGCGGCGATGCCCTGGTGCGGGTCCAGCAGGGCGGCCTTGATCGTCTCGGCGATCTCCGGGTTCCGGGCGGCCTCAACGAGCAGATCCGGGATGACCTGCGAGGCGAGGGGGTGGCGCAGGGCGTAGGCGGCGAGTTCCAGTACGGCGCGGACGTCCCCGTACAGCGAACCGGTCGCCGGGGCGGGCATGCCCCGGAGGGCGACGGCGGACACCAGGTCCAGGACCAGGGCCAGCTTGGACTTCCAGCGGCGGTAGACGGCGGTCTTGCCGACACCCGCGCGCCGGGCGATCCCCTCGATCGACATCCGGGCGAAGCCCACCGCGGCCAGTTCCTCGAAGACAGCGCTGCGAATCGCGTCGGTGACGTCCTCGCGCAGCACGGCGGCTCCGGCAGGGGTACGGCGTCGAGGTCCCGGATCGGTGGTCATGACCGAAATGATAGTCCGTGGCGACGAAACGGTTGCGTCGCGACGTACCGACGCCCTAACCTCTGCGTTGCGACGATACGGGCCCGTTCCATCGCTCGTCGTACCCCCACCCTGCCATCGAAAGCGATCAAGGTGAGCCAGACAACAACGCCGACGGCCCCGGCCGACACCCCCACCGGCGCCCACCCCCCGGTGTACGCCCCGGGTGAGCTCGCCGCGCTCGCCGCCCGGCACGGACTGACCATGAGCGGGGCCCGGCCGACGCTGGGCGCCTACCTCCGGCAGTTGTGGGGGCGCCGGCACTTCATCACGGCGTTCGCCACCGCCAAGCTGACCGCCCAGTACAGCCAGGCGAAGCTCGGCCAGATCTGGCAGATCATGACCCCGCTGCTGAACGCGACGGTCTACTACTTCATCTTCGGCGTCCTGATGAACACCAAGCGCAATGTCGAGGACTTCGTCCCGTTCCTCGTCACCGGCGTGTTCATCTGGACCTTCACCAGCAGCTCGATCACCGCGGGCACCCGTGCGATCAGCGGCAACCTCGGCCTGGTCCGGGCCCTGCACTTCCCGCGCGCCTCACTGCCGATCGCGCTGGCCCTCCAACAGCTCCAGCAGTTGCTGTTCTCGCTGGCCGCACTGGTGCTCATCCTGGTGGGGTTCGGACAGTTCCCCAAGCCGTCCTGGCTGCTGGCGGTCCCCGCACTGCTCCTGCAGGCCATGTTCAACACCGGTGTCTCCATGGTGGTGGCACGGCTGGCCGCCCGGACACCGGACATCGCCCAGCTGATGCCGTTCATCCTGCGCACCTGGATGTACGCCTCGGGCGTCATGTGGAGCGTGGACACGATGCTCAAGGGCGACCGGGTCCCGCACGCCGTGATGGTGATGCTGGAGTGCAATCCGGCAGCCGTCTTCATCGACCTGATGCGGTTCGCGCTCATCGACAGCTTCGGCGCGTCGCATCTTCCGCCGCATGTGTGGGCGATCGCCGCGGGCTGGGCGCTCGTGTGCGGCGTGGGCGGATTCGTGTACTTCTGGCAGGCGGAGGAGCGGTACGGACGTGGCTGACACCAACGAGCAGGTGCCCACCGTCGTCGTGGACGACGTCCACATCACCTACAAGGTCAACGGCGCCCGCACCGGGAAGGGCAGCGCCACCTCGGCGCTCAGCCGGATCGTCTCGCGCCGGCAGACCCCCGGGGTGCGCGAGGTGCATGCCGTGAAGGGGGTGAGCTTCGCCGCGTACAAGGGCGAGGCCATCGGCCTGATCGGTTCCAACGGTTCGGGGAAGTCCACCCTGTTGAAGGCGATCGCCGGTCTGCTCCCCGCGACGAAGGGGCGGGTGCACACCCAGGGCCAGCCCTCGCTGCTGGGAGTGAACGCGGCGCTCATGGGCGATCTGACCGGCGAACGCAACGTGATCCTCGGCGGGCTCGCGATGGGCATGACGCGGGCCGAGATCCGCGAGCGCTACCAGGAGATCGTGGACTTCTCCGGCATCGACGAGAAGGGCGACTTCATCACCCTGCCGATGCGTACGTACTCCTCCGGCATGGGCGCACGCCTGCGCTTCTCGATCGCGGCCGCCAAGAGCCACGACGTCCTCCTGATAGACGAGGCGCTCTCCACCGGCGACGCCAGGTTCCAGCGGCGCAGCCAGGAACGGATCAAGGAGCTGCGCAAGGAGGCGGGCACCGTCTTCCTGGTCAGCCACAGCAACAAGTCGATCACCGAGACCTGCAACCGGGCGATCTGGCTGGAGGCGGGCAGTCTGCGGATGGACGGACCTGCGGACGAGGTCGTGGCCGCGTACGAGAAGTTCACCAGCAAGAGGTAGCGGCGCGGGCTGCGGGCCGGGACGAACCGCCAGGACGACGAACTCCCTTGCCGCACGGCGGACTCCCTTGCCGCACGGCGGACTTGTCCGGGCAGTGCTCAGGGTGCCGTCCGGGACGGCGTTCCGGGACCGCTGCGGGCCGAACGGGGACGGGCGGCTGCCGGAGTGTCCGGCAGCCGCCCGTCCCTCAGTCATGCGACCTACGCGTGCGTACGCAGCAGCGTCCGCATGGTCCGCATGGCCACCGACAGGTTCGCCAGGTCGAACGCCTCCGACCCCTGGATCTCGTCGAGCGTGGAGCGCGACCGGGTGAGGATCGCCGCGTTCTTCTCCTCCCAGACCTGGAACCGCTCCTGCGGGGTGGAGGTCCCGTTGCCCACGGACAGCACGTCCGCGGTGAGCGCGGCGTGCGCGGAGTACAGGTCCTCGCGGATGGAGGCGCGGGCCATGGACTGCCAGCGGTCGGCCCGCGGCAGCTCGATGATCCGGTCCATCAGCTGGGTGATGCCCAGGCGGTCCGCGAGGTCGTAGTACACATCGGCGACGGAAAGCGGGTCCTTGCCGGTGCGTTCCGCGATCGCCACGATGTCCAGCGCCGGGAAGGCGGAGGAGAATCCGGCGACCCGCTGGGCCAGCTCGCCCGGGACACCCGCCTCGGTGAGCTTGTCCAGGATCGACTGGTACCAGTCCAGGTCGGCGCCCCTCAGCATCTTGGGCAGCTCGGCCCAGACCTGCTCGACGCCCTCCTTGAAGAACTCGATGGTGCCGGCGATCTCCAGCGGCTGCGGCCGGTTGCCGAGCAGCCAGCGCGAACCGCGCTCGACAAGCCGGCGCGAGTGCAGCCGGATCCGGGTCTGCACATCGGCGGCGACCTTGTTGTCGAGCGCCTCCACGGCGTCCCACACCTGGCCGAGGCCGAAGATCTCACGGGCCGCGAACTGCGCCCGCACGATCTCCTCGATCGAGGCCCCGGTCTCTTCCCGCATCCGGTGCAGGAAGGTCGAACCACCCGTGTTCACCGTGTCGTTGACCAGGACCGTGGTGATGATCTCGCGGCGCAGCGCGTGCCCGTCGACCGCCTCGGGGAACTGCTCGCGCAGCTGGTGCGGGAAGTAGGCGTGCAGCAGCTTCTGCAGGTGCGGGTCGTCCGGCAGGCTGGTCCGGATCAGCTCCCGGGCCGCGGTGATCTTCGTGTACGCGAACAGCACGGCCAGTTCGGGCTGGGTGAGCCCCTTGCCGGCGTTCAGCAGTTCGCGGATCTGCCGGTCGCTGGGCAGGAACTCCAGCCCGCGGTCGAGGTCCCCGTCGCGGCCCAGTCGGCGCATGAAGCGCTGGTGGGCGTGGAGCAGGGAGGGCGACTGCGGCGTGGCGTTGGCGAGGGCCACGTTCTGCGCGTAGTTGTTGCGCAGCACCAGACGGCCGATCTCGTCGGTCATCTCGGCGAGCAGCTTGTTGCGCTGCTTGACCGTCATGTCGCCGTCCCGGACCAGGCCGTTGAGCAGGATCTTGATGTTCACCTCGTGGTCGGAGGTGTCCACACCGGCGCTGTTGTCGATCGCGTCGGTGTTGATCCGGCCGCCGTTGCGGGCGAACTCGATCCGGCCGAGCTGGGTGGCGCCGAGGTTGCCGCCCTCTCCGACGACCTTGGCCCGCAGGTCCTCGCCGTTGACCCGGATCGCGTCGTTGGCCTTGTCGCCGACGTCCGCGTGCGACTCGGCGGAGGACTTGATGTACGTACCGATGCCGCCGTTCCACAGCAGGTCGACACGGGCCTTGAGGATGGTCTGCATCAGCTCGGCGGGCGTCAGCTTGGTGATGCCGGGCTCGATGCCGAGTGCCTCGCGGATGTGCGCGTTGACCGGGATGGACTTGGCGGTGCGCGGGTGGATGCCGCCGCCCGCGGAGAGGAGTTCCTTGTTGTAGTCGGCCCAGGAGCTGCGCGGCAGCTCGAAGAGACGGCGCCGCTCGGCGTACGAGGTGGCGGCGTCCGGGTTCGGGTCGATGAAGATGTGGCGGTGGTCGAAGGCGGCGACGAGCCGGATGTGCTCGGAGAGCAGCATGCCGTTGCCGAACACGTCGCCCGACATGTCACCGACACCGACGACGGTGAAGTCATCGGTCTGGGTGTCGTGGCCGAGCTCGCGGAAGTGGCGCTTGACGGACTCCCAGGCGCCACGGGCGGTGATGCCCATGCCCTTGTGGTCGTACCCGGCGGAACCGCCGGAGGCGAACGCGTCGCCGAGCCAGAAGCCGTATCCGACGGCGACCTCGTTGGCGATGTCGGAGAACTTCGCGGTGCCCTTGTCGGCGGCGACGACCAGGTACGTGTCGTCCTCGTCGTGACGGACCACGTCCCGGGGCGGCACGACCTCGCCGGCCACCATGTTGTCGGTGATGTCGAGGAGCGCCGAGACGAAGGTGCGGTAGGACGCGATGCCCTCGGCCATCCAGGCGTCCCGGTCGGCGGCCGGGTCCGGGAGCTGCTTGGCGACGAAGCCGCCCTTGGCGCCGACCGGCACGATGACGGTGTTCTTCACCATCTGCGCCTTGACCAGGCCGAGGATCTCGGTACGGAAGTCCTCGCGCCGGTCCGACCATCGCAGACCGCCTCGGGCGACCTTGCCGAAGCGCAGGTGCACGCCCTCGACGCGCGGCGAGTAGACCCAGATCTCGAACGCCGGGCGCGGCGCCGGAAGGTCCGGGATGGACTGCGGGTCGAACTTCATCGAGACGTAGCCGTGCGGCTTGCCGTCGTCCGCGGTCTGGAAGAAGTTGGTGCGCAGGGTGGCCTTGATGACGGTGAGGAAGGACCGCAGGATCCGGTCCTCGTCGAGCGAGGCGACCTGGTCCAGGGCCCCGTCCAGCTCCTCGAGGATCCCGTCGGTCAGTTCGGTACCGGCCCGCTGGCGCTCGGGCGACATCCGTGCCTCGAAGAGCGAGACGAGCAGCCGGGTGGTGTGGACGTTGTTGCGGAGAGTGCTCTCCATGTAGTCCTGGCTGAACGTCGACCCGGCCTGGCGCAGGTACTTCGCGTAGGCGCGCAGCACCATCGCCTGCCGCCAGCTCAGACCGGCGCCCAGCACGAGCGAGTTGAAGCCGTCGTTCTCTGCCGCGCCGGTCCACACCGCGGCGAAGGCGTCCTGGAACCGGTCGCGGGCGTCGTCGGCGAGGTAGGTGCCGTTGCCGTTGGTCTGCGGCATCCGCAGACCGAAGTCGTAGATCCAGGCGTGGGTGCCGTCCGCGCAACGCAGCTCGTAGGGACGCTCGTCGACGACCTCGACACCGAGCCGCTGGAGTGCCGGGAGGACGGCGGAGAGGGAGACCTGCTCGCCGGTCCGGTAGATCTTGAAACGGCGTTCGCCGGGGCCGGCACCGACCGGCTCGTACAGGCTGAGGGCGAAGTCCTTCTCGTCCTTCTTGAGCGCTTCGAGGTGGACCAGGTCGGCCACGGCGGCACGCGGCGTGTGATCGGCCTTGTAGCCCTCGGGGAAGGAGTGGCCGTAGTGGCGCAGCAGTTCGGCGGCGTGCTCCTCACCGCATTCGGCGCCCAGCGCCTCCTGGAAGCCGTCGGCCCAGGAGCGGGCGGCCTCGACAAGTCGGGCCTCGATGCGGTCGGTCTCGGCGTCGGTGAGGTCGGGGAGCTCAGTGCCCGGGGGAACCCGGACGACGAAGTGCAGCCGGGAGAGGATCGACTCGGTGTTCCAGGCGGTGAAGTCGACGCTGGTGCCGCCCAGTTCCTCCTTGAGGATGTCGATCAGGCGCAGTCGTACGGCGGTGGTGTAGCGGTCGCGCGGCAGGTAGACGATCGCGGAGTAGTAGCGTCCGTACTCGTCCTGGCGCAGGTAGAGCCGCAGCCGCCGGCGCTCCTGGAGGTACAGCACCGAGGTGACGATGGAGCGCAGCTGGTCGACGGGGGTCTGGAACAGCTCGTCGCGCGGGTACGTCTCCAGGATCTGCAGCAGGTCCCGGCCGTCGTGGCTGTGGGGCGAGAAGCCGGCGCCGTCCAGCACCTCGGCGACCTTGCGGCGGATGACGGGCACCCGGCGCACGGACTCGGTGTAGGCGGCGGACGAGAAAAGTCCGAGGAAGCGGCGTTCACCGATGACATTGCCCTCGGCGTCGAACTTCTTCACACCGACGTAGTCGAGGTAGCTGGGACGGTGGACGGTGGCCCGGCTGTTGGCCTTGGTGAGGACGAGGAGCCTGCGCTCGCGGGCCTTGGCCCGGGCGTCGGCGGGCAGCCGCTCGAAGGACGGGCTGACCGGATGCGCCTCGTCGAGGCTGTGGTGCGGGTCGGAGCGCAGGATGCCGAGGCCGGTGCCGGGGACGGCGGTCAGCGCGTCGCTGTCCCTCAGCTCGTACTCGCGGTAGCCGAGGAAGGTGAAGTGGTCGGCGGCGAGCCAGCGCAGCAGTTCCCTGGCCTCGTTCACCTCTTCGTCGGCGAGGTCGTCGAGGGGCTCGGCGGGCAGGTCGTCGGCGATGCGCAGAGCGGCGTCGCGCATCTTCTCCCAGTCCTCGACGGTCTCCCGCACGTCGGACAGCACCCGCAGCAGGTCGACGGCGATCTGCTGGAGGTCGGCGCGGTCGGTCTCGCGGTCGATCTCGACGTGGATCCAGGACTCGACGAGCGCGTCGTGCGGCAGCTCGGTCCTGGTGCCCTTGGCGTTCGCCTCCGGGTCGGTCGGGAGGCCGTTGCCCTCGGCGAGGACCTCGATGAGCTTTCCGGTGACGTCGCGGCGTACGACGACCTGCGGGTGGATGACGAGATGGATGCCGCGGCCCTGCCGGGTCAGCTCGTTGGTGACGGAGTCGACCAGGAACGGCATGTCGTCGGTGACGACCTCGACGACGGAGTGGCTGCACGTCCAGCCGTTCTCCTCGACGGTCGGGGTGTGCGCCCGGACGTTCGCCGTGCCCTGCGGGCGGGTCTCCGCGAGCCGGTAGTGGGAGGAAGCGGCGCCGAAGACGTCCACCGGGTCGCGGCCCGCGATGTCCTCCGGAGCCGTGTGCAGGTAGTAGCGCTGGAGGTAGGCAAGGAGTACGTCATGCCCGGGACGCTCCTGGCCGGCCCCGGTGGCGACGCGCACCCGGGGAGCTCCGCCCGGCCCGCCGACACCACCGCCCGGACTGTTGTCAGCTACCTTGGCTGCCCTTGCGAGCAGCTCGGCCTTGGCTTCGTCCAGCTTGGTCTGCATGTCCTCTGGCTCCTGTCGCGCGCCGTTGCGTGACGTAGGTGAAAAAAGACGACGTACCGCCACGACACGGGGTTTCCGGTCTGCTTCGACGCTATGCCGCTATGAGAGACGCCCGGGACCATATTGGCCATTTTTGGCAGTCGGTCCGGGCTACGAAGATCAGGGATGGCCGCCCGGGTGCTGTGGCACTCCGGGCGCAGGTCGGAGGCTTCACTGCCCCCGAGGCATATCGCGCTGATCACGGGGTCAAGGCTATCTCGCCCGCCCCCGGAACCGTCATGAGCTGTATGTGTACAAAAGACTGTGCCGAACTTTGACACTCTGGACAGCGCGGCGGCCCGTATTGCCTCACTCTGGTAGACGGAACAGGCCACGACGAACCCCCGCGGGAGCCCAGCCATGGCACCGAAGATCCTGATCGTCACCGGCGACGCCGCCGAGTCCCTGGAAGTCCTCTATCCGTACCAGCGGCTGCGCGAGGAGGGCTATGACGTCCACATCGCAGCCCCCGCCCGCAAGACGCTCCGCTTCGTGGTCCACGACTTCGTGCCCGGTTTCGACACGTATACCGAGAAGCCCGGCTACACCTGGCCCGCCGACCTGGCCTTCTCCGAGGTGGACCCGGGAGAGTACGTGGCCCTGGTCGTCCCGGGGGGCCGGGCCCCGGAGTATCTGCGCAACGACGCCGAGCTGCGCAAGATCCTCAAGGCGTTCTTCGACTCGGACCGTCCCGTGGCCCAGATCTGCCACGGTCCGCTGATGACGGCGGCGATCGGCGCACTGGCCGGCCGACACGTCACCGCATACCCCGCGCTGGAACCCGACATGCAGGCGGCAGGCGCCACCTACGAGGACCACGAGGCGGTGGTCGACGGCACGCTGGTCTCCTCACGCGCATGGCCGGACCACTCGGCGTGGATGCGCGAGTTCCTGAAGGTGCTCCGCACCAAGGCCCCGGTGAACACCTGACGGCATTCACGCGGGACCGGGCCCCACGTGTTCTCTTTCCCGTACCCGGCCGGCCCCTGCCGGGTACGCCGCTCACCCCTACGCCCGCTCACCGGCCCGGCCGGCGAGCCGTGCCGCGACGTCGGCGGCCTCGGCCAGGCTGTCGACCACCGGCACCCCGGCCGCCTCCAGACTGGCCCTGCTGTGCGACCCGCCGGTGTAGAGGACGGCCTTCGCACCGACGTGGGCGGCGGCGACGGCGTCGTCCACCGCGTCTCCGACGACCACCGTGTGCTCCGGGGACACCCCGTCCAGCGCGGCCATGTGCCGCGCCATGTGCTCGGCCTTGCTGCCGCCGGACGGCCCGGTGCGCCCGTCGACGCGCAGGAAGTGCCGCTCGATGCCGTATCCCCGGACCACGGGGACCAGCTGGTCATGTCCGTACATGCTCAGGATGGACTGGCTGCGTCCGGCCAGCTGCCACTGGGTGAGAAGCTCCTCGGCGCCTTCGGTGAGCCCGCAGGCGGCCCGCCGCTCGGTGTAGTGCCGGTGGAATATCCCGTCCATCCGCTCCCACTCGGCCTGGGTGGGCAGCCGCCCCATCAGCCGTTGGTAGAAGCGGGGGATCGGAACGCAGTACATCTCGCGGTACTGCTCCAGCGTGATCGGCGCCAGGCCGACCTCACCGAACGCGGCGTTGGTCGCGCCGACGACCGCGGCGTTGTCGTCGAGCAGTGTGCCGTTCCAGTCCCAGACCAGATGCGCGCGGTGCTTCCCATGCGTCCCCATGCGGAAGAACGTACCTGCCGGGTCCGACATCCGTCCGGGGGGCTGTTCTGATCACGCGCGGAGCAGCGCGCACAGGCCGCGGGGCGGGCAGCACCGGAAAGACGGGCGGGCGGGCAGCGCGCCCCCTTCCCTCACCCGATCAACCGATCAGATTCGGAATCTCCTGAATGCCGAACCAGAGCAGTTCGTGGTCCTCGGCCCCGTCCACGGCGAACTGCGCGTCGTCGTCACCGAGGTCCGCCGCGCCCAGCGCGGCCGCGGCGGCGGTTACGTCCTCCTCCGCTTCGTCCGCATCGACGTGCACGGCGGCGGCGTCGCGCAGCGCCACGGAGGACGCGATCCGCACCTCACCGAGCGAGGACGCGTCGAGGCTGCGGTCCGGGTCGGCCACAGCGGCGCCGTCCGGCACGTCGACGGCGACGACAACCCGCCGGCGGGCGATGTCCGGGTTCCCGGCAATCAGGCGCAGGGAGGCGGCGGCGGCCCGGCTGAGCGCCGCGTACTCGAGTTCCTCGATGTCGTCGGAGACGTACCACTCACGCAGTCCGGGAGTCACCCCATAGGCGGTCAGCGGACCGGGGCCGATCTCGCCCGCCTGGTGCGCCGCTGCGAGACCGGGAAGCGTCAGGGGGACGTACACGCGCATGGCTGGCCGCTTTCGTAGTCGGAAACGCCCTCAGGATACGTGCGACGTCCTCCTTTGGGGTTACGTGCGCTCCGGCAGCCCCGTCCACCCGACGACCGCCTCTCACCCTCCTGCCTCCCTCTCCGTGGCCCGCCCGTACCCCGCCGCATCCCTCGAATAGGTGATTCCTCCTGCGCGCATACGGCGCTCACCGACGCTTGCGACCTCCTCCGTCGTCGCCGTAGAAGAGCCACAGCAGAAGTTACCGCCCGGTATTCAGCCGGGCCTCTGAAGCACGGGGGCAGTGAGCGATGAGCACGAACAGGACCCGGCCCACCGGACGACACGATGCGCGCAGGCCCGGGTGGGTACCGCCTCAGTACACGAGGACTCCCCGACGTGCGCGCCCCCATCACTGGTTCGCGGAGCGGCTCCTGGCCGTCCTCAGCGGCCAGCGCCCGGTGCACTGGATGCTCGGACACACCATCGGCGAGGCGTACGACCAGCTGGCCGAACTGGCCCCCCGCACCCCGCTCCGGGCCCGCGGCGCCCGCCCGGTCATCCGCATGTGCCACGGAACCCAGCCGGCTCCGGGTGTGGTGGAGGCCTGCGCGAGCATCGCGGCGGGCGAACAGGTGCGGGCCATGGCCTTCCGGCTGGAACAGGGCTCAGACCTCCGCTGGCGCTGCGCCGCGGTGGAGCTGGGTGACGAACACCTCCAGGCAGTGCCCGCCCGGTAGGCGCCCGCCCAGGGCGCTCAGTGGCCCGGCGGGAGCGCAGGCGCCCAGCGGGTGGGGAAGGGACGGGAAACGGAGGTCAGAGGAAGCGACAGGCGCGGGCCTGGGAAGCAGCCGGGGCCGGGCACCCCGAAAGGTGCCCGGCCCCGGCCTGTAACCGTCGACGCCCGGTATGGCGTCGACGCCACCGCTACTTCTTGCGACGGCGCCCGCCACCGCTCTTCTGCGCCTTGCGCCGCTCCGCGCGGGTCAGGCCGTCCGATTCGGACACGACGCCACCGTCACCGTTGGAGAAGTCGCCCTCGACGACCCCGCCCTCGCCGTCCACGGTGGGGGCGGAGAAGTGGAGCCGGTCCGGACGCTGCGGAGTGTCGAGCCCCTTGGCCCGGATCTCCGGACGGGCCGCCGGCACGGCGTCCTCCTTGGCGAGCGAGGTCCGCTCGGCCTCGTCCTGCACCGGAACCTCCTCGACCTGCTGCTCGACCTGGACCTCCAGGTTGAACAGGTAGCCGACGGACTCCTCCTTGATGCCCTCCATCATGGCGTTGAACATGTCGAAGCCCTCGCGCTGGTACTCGACCAGCGGGTCCTTCTGCGCCATGGCACGCAGGCCGATGCCCTCCTGGAGGTAGTCCATCTCGTAGAGGTGCTCGCGCCACTTGCGGTCCAGGACGGACAGGACCACGCGCCGCTCCAGCTCACGCATGATGTCCGAACCGAGCTGCTTCTCCCGCGCCTCGTACTGTTCGTGGATGTCGTCCTTGATGGACTCACCGATGAACTCGGCGGTGATCCCGGCCCTGTCGCCGGCCGCGTCCTCCAGCTCCTCGACCGTGACCTTCACCGGGTAGAGCTGCTTGAACGCACCCCACAGCCGGTCGAGGTCCCACTCCTCGGCGAAGCCTTCGGCGGTCTCCTGGCGGATGTAGTCGTCGATCGTGTCGTCCATGAAGTGCAGGACCTGCTCCTGCAGATCCTCGCCCTCCAGGACCCGGCGACGCTCGCCGTAGATGACCTCGCGCTGCCGGTTGAGCACCTCGTCGTACTTCAGGACGTTCTTGCGCGTCTCGAAGTTCTGCTGCTCGACCTGCGACTGGGCCGACGCGATCGCCCGCGTCACCATCTTGTTCTCGATCGGCACATCGTCCGGCACGTTGGCCATCGACATGACCCGCTCGACCATCTGCGCCTTGAACAGCCGCATCAGGTCGTCGCCGAGCGACAGGTAGAAGCGGGACTCGCCCGGGTCGCCCTGACGGCCCGAACGGCCACGCAGCTGGTTGTCGATACGCCGCGACTCGTGCCGCTCGGTGCCCAGGACGTACAGCCCACCGAGCTCCTTGACCTCTTCGAACTCCGCCTTCACGGCCAGCTCGGCCTTCTCCAGCGCGGCGGGCAGCGCGGCCGCCCACTCCTCGACGTGCTCGACGGGGTCGAGGCCGCGCTGACGCAGCTCCGCCTCGGCGAGGTCGTCGGGGTTGCCGCCGAGCTTGATGTCGGTGCCTCGTCCGGCCATGTTCGTCGCGACCGTGACGGCGCCCTTGCGGCCGGCCTGGGCTACGATCGTCGCCTCACGGTCGTGCTGCTTGGCGTTGAGCACCTCGTGCTGGACACCGCGCTTGGAGAGCTGCTGCGAGAGGTACTCGGACTTCTCGACCGAGGTGGTGCCGACCAGGATCGGCTGGCCCTTCTCGTGCTTCTCGACGATGTCGTCGACGACCGCGGCGAACTTCGCCACCTCGGTGCGGTAGATCAGGTCCGACTGGTCGGCCCGGATCATCGGCCGGTTGGTCGGGATCGGCACCACACCGAGCTTGTAGATCTGGTGGAACTCCGCGGCCTCGGTCATCGCCGTACCGGTCATGCCGGAGAGCTTGTCGTAGAGGCGGAAGAAGTTCTGCAGGGTGATCGTGGCGAGCGTCTGGTTCTCGTCCTTGATGTCCACCCCCTCCTTCGCCTCGATCGCCTGGTGCATGCCCTCGTTGTAGCGGCGGCCGGCGAGGATACGGCCGGTGTGCTCGTCGACGATCATGACTTCGCCGTCGATGACGACGTAGTCCTTGTCCTTCTTGAAGAGTTCCTTGGCCTTGATGGCGTTGTTGAGGTACCCGACGAGGGGGGTGTTCACCGACTCGTAGAGGTTCTCGATACCGAGCCAGTCCTCGACCTTCGAGACGCCGGACTCATGGATGGCCACGGTCCGCTTCTTCTCGTCGACCTCGTAGTCGCCGGTCTCCTCCACACCCTTGAGCGGGTTGCCGGCCTCGCCCCTGGTCAGACGCCTGACCAGCTTGGCGAAGTCGCCGTACCACTTGGTGGCCTGGTCGGCCGGGCCGGAGATGATCAGCGGCGTACGGGCCTCGTCGACGAGAATCGAGTCGACCTCGTCGACCACCGCGAAGTTGTGGCCACGCTGCACGAGCTCCTCCGAGGACCACGCCATGTTGTCCCGGAGGTAGTCGAAGCCGAACTCGTTGTTCGTGCCGTACGTGAT
Source organism: Streptomyces sp. NPDC052052 (assembly GCF_040680455.1). Classification (NCBI taxonomy): domain Bacteria; kingdom Bacillati; phylum Actinomycetota; class Actinomycetes; order Kitasatosporales; family Streptomycetaceae; genus Streptomyces; species Streptomyces sp. NPDC052052. The sequence goes on from NZ_JBFAWU010000034.1 coordinate 44,488, forward strand.
GTCGCAGGCGTACTGCTCACGGCGCTGGGCCGGCGTCATGTTGGCGATGATGCAACCGATGCTCAGGCCCAGGAACTTGTGGACCCGGCCCATCAGCTCGGAGTCGCGCTCGGCCAGATAGTCATTGACCGTGATCAGGTGCACACCCTTGCCGGAGAGTGCGTTGAGATACGCCGGCAGGGTACCGACCAGGGTCTTGCCCTCACCGGTCTTCATCTCGGCCACATAGCCGAGGTGCAGTGCGGCGCCGCCCATGATCTGGACGTCGTAGTGGCGCTGTCCGAGGACCCGCTTGGCGGCCTCACGGACGGTTGCGAATGCCTCGGGGAGCAGGTCGTCCAGGCTCTCGCCGTCCGCGTACCGTTCCTTGTACTCGTCGGTGAGCGCCCGCAGGTCGGCGTCGGAGAGGTTGACGAAGTCCTCTTCGATGGAGCTGACCTGGTCCGCGATGCGGTGCAGTTTGCGCAGGATCTTGCCTTCGCCTGCACGCATGAGCTTGTTGAAGACGGACACTGAGGCTGGTCTCCTTGCCGGTCGGGCCTGGCACTGGGTCGTGTGATGGACGCTGGCGCGGGCACGGCAGGTGGGCCCCACCGCAACGGCCATCGTAAGCGAGGACACCGCCGCGCCGGGAGGGCTGCCACCGCGTCGGCTTCCCTCGCCCCCTGTCGAGTCAACGGCCGGGGAGCGCCGAAGGTGCCGGGAACTCCGAAAAGTGTTCGCCTCATGTCCCGCGCCTCACCAGAATCCGTACATGGAGCCGATCACCCTGACCACCGAGCGTCTGCTGCTGCGTCCCTTCGCCGGCACCGACGCGGACGCGGTCCACGCCGCTTGCCAGGATCCGGACATCCAGCGCTGGACGACGGTGCCCTCGCCCTACGGCCGCGCCGACGCGGAAACCTTCACGGCACAGCTGTGCCCGGACGGCTGGCACGACGACTCCACGTACAACTTCGCGGTGGTTCTGCGCGGGAGCGGAGCACTGGTGGGTGCGCTCGGCATCACCCGCCACCATCTGCCGGGCACGTACGAGGTGGGGTTCTGGACCGCGAAGGAGTACCGAGGCCGGGGCTACACGTCGGAGGCGGTGCTGTCCGCCGCCCACTGGACCTTCACCTCGCTCGGCGGTGACCGGCTCGAATGGCGGGCAGAGGTGGGCAACCACCCCTCGCGTGCCGTGGCGCTGCGGACCGGTTTCCGGATGGAGGGCGAGCAGCGGTCGGGACTGCTCAACAACGGTGTCCGACGCGACGTCTGGGTGGGCGCGCTGCTCCCGTCGGATCTCGGCCTGCCCGGCACCTGCGCCTATCTGCCCGCCGCCGGCCGACCTCACCGGGCCCCTGCGCACCGGCCGCCGGCCGCCTCAGGACGCCGGGTCCACATGCCCCCGGGAACTCCAGGTCCCGATGTCAGTGCCTGCCTCTAGGGTGCAGGGCATGACGTCTGTGCCGCCCCCAGCCGCCGAACTCTCCGCCGACCAGGCGCGCAGGATAGCCCTGCGCGCCCAGGGCTTCCTCGGTGCTCCGGACCGCCGGGCCGGGGTGCCGGGGGTGCTGCGGCATCTCGGTGCCGTACAGCTCGACACGATCTCGGTGCTCGCGCGTTCGCACGAGCTGATTCCGTACGCGCGCCTCGGCGCGGTCGGCAGGCGCACGGTCGAGGAGGCGTACTGGTCGGCCGGTCGCAGCTTCGAGTACTGGTCGCACGCGGCCTGCATCCTGCCGGTCGAGGAATGGCCGCACTTCGCGTTCCGCCGCCGCGCCTACCGGGCTCGCCCCCACTGGCACCACGACCTGCCCGACGGCGCTTACGCGAGGGTGATCGAGCAGCTGCGTGCCGAGGGCCCGCTGACGGCGACCGAGCTGGGCGGCGCGAAGAACGGCGGGGAGTGGTGGGACTGGTCGGAGTCGAAGGTCGCCGTCGAACGCGCCCTGATGTACGGCGAGGTGGTGTGCACCGAACGCCGCGGCTGGAAGCGGGTGTACGACCTCGCAGAGCGGGCCCTGCCCGATGCCGTGCTGCACGACGATCTCCCGGACGCGGAGTGCGTACGGCGGCTGGTCGCGCTCGCGGGGCAGTCGCTGGGCATCGGAACCCGCGCGGACATCGCGGACTACCACCGGCTCAGGGGCGAACAGTTCGACGCGGTCGTGGCGGACTCCGGTCTGGTGCCGGTGAGGGTGCAGGGCTGGGCGAAGCCGGCCTGGGCGGACCCGGCGGCCCTGGCCACGGAGCCGCGCGGCCGGCACCGTACGACCCTGTTGTCGCCGTTCGACTCACTCGTCTGGGAGCGGGCCCGCACCGAGCGGATCTTCGGATTCACCCATCGTCTGGAGGCCTACGTCCCCAAACCAAAGCGGATACACGGCTATTTCGCGATGCCGCTGCTGGCGGGCGGAAAGCTGCAGGGCCGAGTCGACCCGGCACGCGAGGGCACCACGCTGGTCGCCCGCCAGGTGTCCCTGGAGAGCGGAAAGGCCGTGGCACCGATGGCCGAGGCGCTGGTGGAGGCCGCGTCCTGGGTCGGTTGTACGGATGTCCGGCTGGAGCGGGTCGACGCTCCGGAACTGCGTGGGCCGCTCGCCCGGGAAATCGGTCGCGCGCTGGCCTGAGCGCACATTCCCGTCCCTTTACCCGGCGTCGCCCTGACCGGTCCCAGCACGGGACCGGTCATCTGATCTCCAGGATCTTCTCCCTCATGGCATAGACCACGGCTTCCATCCTGGAGTGCAGCTGCAACTTCTCCAGAATGTTGCGGACGTGATTCTTCACGGTGTTCTCCGAAATGAAGAGCTCCTTCGCGATATCGCGATTATTCATGCCCGTGGCGACGAGTTTCAGGACTTCGAGTTCCCGGTCGGTGAGCCGCGGCGCCGGCACCAGCCTGCGCTCGTCGGTCCGCTGGATCATCGACTTGAACTCCGTGAGCAGTTTCGACGCCATGGAAGGACTGATCTGGGACTGCCCGTCGGCGACTGCGCGAATCGCGGTGGCCACCTCGTCCGTGGAGATCTCCTTGAGGAGATAGCCGGTGGCACCCGCCTTGATCGCGTCGTAGAGGTCGGCCTCCTCGTCGCTGATCGTCAGCATGATGATCTTCGCGCTGGGGGCCACTTCCTTGATCGATGTGCAGGCCTCGATCCCGCCGCGCCTGGGCATTCGCACATCCATCAGCACGATGTCGGGCAGCAGATCTGCCGCCTTGTCGACCGCCTCGGCCCCGTCACCCGCCTCGCCGACGACCTGGATGTCCTCCTCCTGGGCGAGGACGATCTCCAGGCCCCGGCGGAAGAGTGCGTGGTCATCCACCACGAGGACCCGGATCGGCTCCCCGCGGGAACCACCGTCCCTGCCCGCCCCGGCGTCGGCACGGGCACCACGGTCGGTTTCAATCGCATCGCGCACAGGCCCGAAGGTGTCCGCCATCGTTCCTCCCCCTGAAGGCCACGGCCTGGAGTTCACAGACTGTCCGCCAACAGCACGTCACAGAACGCCGGTTGGCCGGGACGACATGATTTCATGCCCGGGCGTCGGCGCGGTGATGCTGTAGCCGCACACGGGTGCCCCTGGGGGCGCACAGGCGCTCCAGGGGCACCCCGGGAGAGTGGCGTCAGCCGCCGAGGGCGCCGCCCGCGCCGCCCGCCTCGTCGGCGGCCAGCGGATCGGTCCTCAGGTGGATGACACCGTAGTCATAGGCATGCCGTCGGTAGACGACGCTGGGTTCCTTCGTCTCGGAGTCGACGAACAGATAGAAGTCGTGTCCGACCAGTTCCATCTCGTAGAGCGCCTGATCGAGCGACATCGGTGCGGCGACGTGCGTCTTCTCGCGCATCACCAGCGGGCCCTCGCCCTGTACCTCCAGCGAGCCGAACCTGGTGGTGGGGACGGACCGTTCCGTCTCGGCGCCGACCAGATCGCCCTCCCCGTTGAACGACGCCGCGCCCGGCACGTTCTCCGCGACTTCGGCAGCGGGAACCCGTCCGTTGCCACGGCGGCTGTAGCGCTTGTCGTGCTGCTTGCGCAGCCGCGCCTCCAGCTTGCCGGTGGCCAGGTCCAGCGCTGCGTAGGGGTCGCCTGCCGCTGCTTCCGCCCGGATGACCGGTCCACGCGAGCGGAGCGTGATCTCCACCCGGTCGGAACGGTCGGCCTGACGGGGATTCAGCTCCTTGGACACCTCGACGTCGAGGCTGATCACCTTGCCGTCGAACTTCTGGATCTTGTCCAGCTTCAGCTTCTCGGCCACGTGCTTGCGGAACCGCTCGGGCACCTCGGTCTTGCGGCCCTTGACGACGATGTCCACGCAGAACTCCGTTCCCGGATCACTCCGCCCAGTGGCGGAGCATCTCCCTTTTGCACCAGGCCCCGGCAGTGGCCGGAGCCGCGGACTCGGTGACTTCCACCTCCTCCTCCCCCATCGGCGAGGTCTCCACCCCACCGAATTCCGCACTTTCGGAACTACTGGCGAGTTACCTGCCCGAAACGCGGCGGTGCATTCCTTGAGGTCTGGCGTTCGCCGTTCCTCACAACTGAACATATCCTGCCTGGCCGGATGTCGGCACCCGCTACTCGCACGTACCTCCGTTCCAGTTCCTTTGCCCACTCACTACCTGCAACGATGCAAGTTCACCGACAGTTCCGGTTTATTTCGAAGGCGAACGGGGATGCCGCGACCACGGCGGCCTGGCTGCTTCCCTCCGGCGCAGCACCGGGCCCGTCGCACTCGTCTGGCTCACCGCACGCCGTCCCGATCGCCCGCGCCGCCTCGGCCAGCGAGGCGCCGGTCGTCAGAAGATCGTCCACCAGCACCACCCGTCCGGCTGCCAGCAGCCGTTCGCCCCCGGCCACGACCCCCAGCGACCCGGCCATGTTCGCCTGTCTCTGCCGGGCCCCCAGCCCCGCTTGATCGGCCACCGCCCGCCGCTGCCGAAGCGCCGCCAGTACCCGGGCGTGGGCACCTCCTCGCCGCAGTTCACCTGCTGCGGCCAGCGCGATCCGGCGCATCGGATCATGTCCGCGCGCCGCCACGGCCCGCCGCGCGGACGGCACGGGTACGAGCAACAGCGGGCCGGCCACGCCGGTGCGCTCCGTCCCGGCCCGTACAGCCCCCGCCAGCGCCCTGCCGAGCGCCCCGGCAAGGCCCAGCGCACCCCGCTCCTTGTGGGCCAGGAGCACCTCACGTACCGCGTTCTCGTACGCGGCCGCCGCATGCACCACCGGCAGGCCCACGGGCTCCGGCACGGGCCGCACCCGGCGCGGTGCCCCGCCGTACAGCTCCGTACCGCATTCCTCGCACAGTTCCGTGCGGGGGCTGCCGCAGCCCCCGCAGGACACCGGCAGAACCAGTCCGGAGATCTCCCGCCACCATCCCCGCATGACTCCACTGTGCCCTCCCCGAAAAGGACGGGCCACCCCTGTGGAAAACGCGGACGACGCCATGTGCGGTCTCAGCCCGGATAGACCAGCGCAAAGCCCTTCTTGACCACCGTCTGCCAGTTGTCGCCCGGCGACAACTTCACGATCCCGTCCTCCACCGTGGCCGCCATGAGCGGCAACTGCTCGTCGTCCGCCGCTGCGACCGACGACACCTGGTTCACACCGGGCAGTACGCCCGACGCGGGCGTCGAACCGTCCGCCTGCACATAGCGGACCTGCTCGACGCCGCCCTGTTCCTTGCCGACCACGACGAGGCGGCTCCGGCCCGACCACGACATCGCGGTCACGTCCGTCAACTGGGGTGCGGCCTGCCGCAGCTCCACCACCGAGACCTTCTGTTCCGTCTCCGACCCGTGGCGCTCGATCCGGCCGATCTTCAGCGTGCTGTGCCCGTGCCGCTTCACCAGGAGGGCGATCCGTACTCCGTCCGCGGACATCCGCAGCGCTTCGATCCGTCCACCGGCCAGGCTCGGCACCGTGACTTCCTGCGGTTTTCCGGTTCCACCGGTCAGCCGCAGGAGTCTGGAGTTGGCGGGATCGCGGTCGGCCACCCAGAGGTCGCCCAGGCCGTCCCAGCTCGGCGCCGACAGACGGTCGTCCGGGTTCCGGGCCCTGCTGGTCACCGAGGGCACGGGAAGCTCGCCGTCCGAGACGATCGATGCCACGTAGAGAGCCCTGCTGTCCTGTGAGACCGCCGCCGCCGACTGCTCGTCCCTGGCCACACCGACCACGCCCATCCGCACCGGCCCGTCGCCCAGCGGACCTGCCACTGCCTCCGGAGTGCCGCTGCCCCGGGTACTGCCGGGAATGCGCTCCACATACCCGTTGATGTCGACGAAGTACTGGCCGTCCGGCCCGCTCGACGAACCGTCAGGCGCGAACTCCTCCGCCTGGTCCCTCCCCAGGACGCACAGCGGGGAGCCGTCGGAGCGTTGCAGTTCCACCTGCTCGACCCGAGCGGACGTCAGGTCCCTGAGGGTGTAGAGAACCTGTGAGGCCATCATGCGGCAGGAGCTCTGCCCGACGCCGTCCGCCTTCGCATTGAGCGGGACCTTCAGCACGTTGCGTTCGTCGGGCGCCAGCGAGGTGACGCCCTTCTTCAGTGCCGTACCTGCGGGAAAACGGGAGTCGACCACCGGTCGCAACCAACTGGTCGGCCCTGCCAGGAGACTGCGAACCGCCTGGGTCACCGTATCCATCCCCGTGACGGGGTCGGTCCGGCTGCGCAGGTAGACGGGGTCGGCGACCAGGGTCGACGATTCGGCTGTCCGCCCTGCGGCAAAGTAGTACTTGTCGACGGAGCGGTAGAGGCGCTTGAAGTCCGACTGCCCGAGCAGCAGGCCGTCCGGCACGAAATCGATGCGCCACTCCTTGCCCTCCGGACCGTTCTCCTTCACCAGACGCAGCGTCTGGCTGTAGTCCGTGGGTGCGAGCGGCTGATAGGCGTTCTGGGCATCGACCGTTGCCACCTTCTCCCCGGTCAGGGCGTAGGTGATCTCCGTGACGTCGGGGGCGTTGTCGCGGAACGGACGGTCACTGCGATTCGGCGCATTGGTGAGCACTGTCGTGAACGCGCTCGGCCTCCAGGTGCTCGCCGCCTTCCTCGTCAGGTACTTCCGGGTCGTCCTGAACTCCGAGTCATCACTGGTCATGGACTCCAGGAAGCCGTCGACGATCTCGTTGGGCGTGGCGTCGTCACGCGGCGCCACGGCGTACACCTGCACCTGGGGGTCAGCGGCCTGCGAGGCGTCGACCGCTCTGACATCACCAGTGACGGGCATCGAACCACATGCGGACAGAACCATGCCCCCGCATCCGAGCAGCGCGAACAGCCCCAGCGCGCGTCCACGGCCGTCCCTGCGGCGGTCGGGCTCTTCCGTTTGGGTCATGCGGGGCTCGCGCGCCCCGGCACCGCTTCCTGATCCAGCCTGAGCCGAACGAAAGACCCTAGTGCCCACGATGCGTGTCCTCCCGCTCCGGGTCCTGCGCTGCAGCATTGATTTCGCCACCCGGCCGGCCCTCCGCGGCGCGCGCGACCACTCGTGCGCCGCTCCCCGGCAGTGCCGCCGGATTCACCGAAGCCGACGCCGTTCCCGGGGCCACGGGTGCACGCGAGGCAACAGGCAGCGCGGACCGGCCGCCGCCACCGGGCTGGGCCGGTACCGCTGTCAGCCGGTGCCGACTGCCGGCCGTGGGGGCTGCGCCTCGCTCCTGGTTCTCGCGGTTGCGGCGGGAGTCCTCGGGTTCCAGCGGTATCGGGGATCCGCGCAGCGCTTCGTCCGCCGTGCGCGGCAGAGTCAGCCGGAACTGCGAACCGCCGCCCGGTTCGCCCCATGCCTGCAGCCAGCCGCCGTGCAGCCGGGCGTCCTCCACCGCGATGGACAACCCGAGTCCGGTGCCGCCGGTCGTCCGCGCACGAGCCGGGTCGGCCCGCCAGAAGCGGTTGAACACCCGCGTCGCCTCGCCGGGTTTGAGCCCCACCCCGTAGTCACGGACGGCCACGGCAACGGCACCTCCGGCCGCCGCCATCCGCACCACGACGTCCCGGCCCTCACCGTGCTCGACGGCGTTGACCACAAGATTGCGCAGAACCCGCTCGACCCGCCGCGCGTCGGCCTCCGCGATCACCGGCTGATCGTCGCCGACCACCCGGATCCGGGTGCCCTTGCGCTCGGCCAGCGGCTCGGCCCCACCGATCACGCTGCGCACAACCTGTCGCAGATCTATCGGCTCGGCCTCGAGTGCGGCAGCGCCCGCGTCGAACCGGCTGATCTCCAGCAGATCGGAGAGCAGCGACTCGAACCGGTCGAGCTGATCCCCGAGCAACTCCGCAGAGCGCGCCGTCACGGGATCGAAGTCGCCGCGGGCCTCGTGGATGACATCGGCGGCCATCCGCACGGTCGTCAGCGGCGTCCGCAGCTCGTGGGAGACGTCGGACACGAAACGCCGCTGCATCCGGGACAGCTCCTCCAACTGCTGGATCTTCAGCTGCAGGTTCTGTGCCATCTTGTTGAAGGCCTCACCGAGCCGGGCGATGTCGTCCTCGCCGGTGACCTTCATCCGTTCCTGGAGCCTGCCGGCGGAGAGTCGCTCGGCGATGCCTGCCGCCATCCGCACGGGCGTGACCACCTGCCGCACGACGAACCAGGCGATGGCCCCCAGCAACACGACGACGAACAGTCCGGCCGTCGCCAGCGTGCCCTTGACCAGGGTCAGCGACTTCTCCTCCTGCGTCAGCGGGAAGAGGTAGTAGAGCTGGTACGGGTTGTGGTCGATGTCGTAGAGCCGCTTGCCCACGACGAGTCCGGGCTGCGGCTCCTGTCCGTTCGCGTACTGGATCAGGGAGTACGTCTGGAACGCTCCCGGGCCCTTGTTCACGGAGTCCCGCAGGCTCTGCGGAATACTCGCCGCCTCTACGCTGCCCGAGCCGCGGGGCGCACGGCTTCCCTCGTCGGCACTGAGCGCCACCACGTTGAAGGCGTTCTTGCCGCCGCTGGCGAGCTGATCGACGAGCTCGGTCCGCCAGGAGTTGTTGGCCGAGGTGCCGTCCGCCGCGTCGCCGCCCTGCCCACCCGGACTGAGTAGAGCGTTCGCCTTCTCCTGCGCTGCCGCGAAACCGCCGGCAGCCTGGGTCTGAGCAGCCTTCCCCTTCGCATCGAGCAGGCCGTTGCGCACCTGCCCGATCACGACGAGCCCAAGGAGCAGAACCACTCCGAGCGACATGAGCAGCGTGCCCGCCACCACCCGCAACTGGAGGTTGCGCCGCCACAGCCGCACGGCCGGCAGCAGCGGACGCCGCACCCAGCGCATCAGCAGGCGCGGCACAGGGCCGCTTAGCGCCCGGTGCTGGAACAACCGGCCTCCCGACAGAGGGTGTCCGCTCCGGGACTCCTTGTGTCCTGCCGGGGCAGCAGCCCGCTCCGCACGGGCTGCCGACTCCCCGGACTGCGGAACAGCACTGCTCGGGGGCATATCAGCTCGGCCCGGCCTTGTACCCGACGCCTCGGACGGTCACGACGATCTCCGGACGCTCGGGGTCCTTCTCGACCTTGGAACGCAGACGCTGGACGTGCACATTCACCAGCCGGGTGTCGGCGGCGTGGCGGTATCCCCAGACCTGCTCCAGCAGTACCTCACGGGTGAAGACCTGCCACGGCTTACGGGCGAGTGCGACCAGCAGGTCGAACTCCAGCGGGGTCAGGGCGATCGACTGCCCCTCCCGCTTCACCGAGTGACCGGCCACATCGATGACCAGATCCCCGATGGCCAGCTGCTCCGGAGCCGGTTCCTCGGACCTCCGCAGACGTGCCCTGATCCGGGCAACCAGTTCCTTGGGCTTGAACGGCTTGACGATGTAGTCGTCGGCCCCGGATTCCAGGCCCACCACCACGTCAACCGTGTCGCTCTTGGCAGTGAGCATGACGATCGGCACACCCGACTCGGCCCTGATCAGTCTGCAGACCTCGATACCGTCCCTGCCGGGCAGCATCAAGTCCAGCAGGACCAGGTCCGGCTTGGCCTCACGAAATGCGGCTAGTGCCTTGTCGCCGTCCGCTACGAACGACGGCTCGAAACCTTCACCACGCAGCACAATCCCGAGCATCTCGGCCAGTGCGGAGTCGTCGTCGACGACAAGGACGCGTCCCTTCATAATCGACATCATCCCATTAGCTAATCGTTATCTGTGATGACCTGGCACACAGCTCCGCCAGCCCGACCCCCGTGACCGGGGAAACTGCCCCCTCCTCCGTGACGATCGCCGTGACCAGCTCAGGCGGTGTGATGTCGAACGCAGGGTTGTAGGCCGGGCTTCCCTCCGGCGCCACGGGCCATCGGTCGGCATCTCCTCCCGTGGCCCCGGCTCGCACAGATGTGAACTCCGTCACCTCACTGCCCGGCCGCTGTTCCACGATGATCGATGCCCCGTTCGCAGTGTCCGCATCCACGGTAGTACTAGGAGCCACCACGATGAACGGTACGTGGTGGTACTTCGCGAGCACCGCCAGCGGATAACTCCCCACCTTGTTCGCCACCGAACCGTCCGCGGCGATGCGGTCCGCCCCGATGAGCACGGCGTCCACCTCCCCCGCTGCGAAGAGAGAACCTGCGGCGTTGTCCGCGAGCACGCTGTAGGGCATCCCGTTGCGCGCCGCCTCGTACGCGGTCAGCCGGGCGCCCTGCAACAACGGACGCGTCTCGTCCACCCACAGCCGCTCCAGTCGCCCTTCCCGGTGCGCCATGAGCGCCACCGCGAAGGCGGTGCCCTCACCCCCCGAGACGAGCGCCCCCGTATTGCAGTGGGTCAGCAGTCGGTGCCCGCCGCCGGGCAGGAGCTCGTCGAGAAGGGCGAGCCCGTACCGCGCCATACGCCCGCTGGCCTCGGCATCCTCCCGGTGCAGTGCCCTGGCCTCGGCCAGCGCCACCGCCGCAGCACGCCCCGGATCCGCCCCGCTCTCGACGGCCACTCGGTACGCACCGGCAGCCCGCCGTACCCCGTACCCGAGATTCACCGCGGTGGGCCGCGCTCCCTCCAGCAGTTCCGCGGCCCCCGCCACATCGTCTCCCCTCGCCGCTGCGAGGGCCACGCCATAGGCCCCTGCGATGCCCAGCAGCGGGGCGCCGCGAACCGCCAGCGTCCGGATCGCCCGCACCAGCTCGGGTGCATCGGTACATGCCAGCTCGGCCTCCTCGGCAGGCAGCCGAGTCTGGTCGAGGAGCACCAGCACGGGACCTTCCGGAAGCTCGTCCCAACGAAGCACGGGAAGCACGGGAGGCTCGATGCCCACCGGTGATTGCTCGTCCTGATCAGCCATCCGCCCAGTCTGCCCGGTGAACGGCCCACAAATGAAGGTACGAAGGAGATACAGCACCGGCCCCGCACCGGAGCAACGCGTGGCACGATGGCTGCCAGCCTGTCGCCCCGATGAGCGGACAGGACCGTGAAGGAGCGAGAATGAACGACACTCCGGGCTGGGCCTCGCCCGGATCTGCCCCCTCCGAGGGTCAGGGAGCAGGCGTACCCCGACCTTCCCAGCCCGCCGACGGCAGCGGTCAGACCGGCAACTGGTCCGCCGCGCAGCCGCCCACGGGGCAGTGGTCCCCACCGAGCGCTCCCGGCACAGGTCACGGCGCACCACTGCCCGCTCCCGGCTGGGGCGCCGGATCCCAGGGACCGGGCTGGGCAGGTGGACCGCAGGGCTCCGGCTGGGGGCAGCCGCCCGTCGTGGCCAAGCCCGGCGTCATCCCGCTCAGGCCGCTCGGCGTCGGCGAGATCCTCGACGGCGCGGTCTCCACCATGCGCGTCCACTGGCGCACGGTCCTCGGAATCACACTGGCCGTATCCGTGATCGCCCAGGTCGCGACCACGCTTGTACAGCGCTATGTGCTGCCGGAAACCCCGGAGGTCGACGCGAACGCCACCGGTGCGGAAGCGCTGCGGCAATCCGCCGAAGCGGCCCAGTCGGCGCTGATCAACAGTGTGCCGTCCCTGCTCATCACCTTGATCACCGTACTGATCACGACATCTGTACTGACTGTCGTGATCAGCCGATCGGTGCTCGGCCGCCCGGTGACGCTCTCCGCCGCATGGGCCGAGGCCCGACCCCGGCTGGCCCGGCTGCTGGGGCTGACCGTGCTGTTGGCGCTGATCAGCGCAGGCATCATGACGGTCGGCATGGTGCCTGGAGTCCTGGTCGGCTCCGCGGCGGGCGCCGGACTCCTCGTCATCGGGCTCGCGGCCGCGTCTGTCGTCGTCATCTGGCTGCTGGTCCGCTTCTGCTTCGCCTCGCCGGCGCTGATGCTGGAGCGGCAATCGATCATGGCTTCCATGCGCCGCTCCGCGAAGCTGGTCAGGGGCGCATGGTGGCGGACATTCGGCATCCTGGCGCTCACCTGGCTCCTGACGGTCATCGTGAGCGTGGTCATCGCCATCCCGTTCACCATCCTCGCGCTGGCTGTCGACGGCATCGGCGTGGGCTCCTTCCTCACGGACGGCTCCACGAAATTCGGCTGGCCCTTCCTCATCGTCTCGGGTGTCGGCCAAGTGATCACCACAACGATCACCTACCCACTCTCCGCGGGAGTGACGGCCCTCCTCTACATCGATCAGCGCATCCGCCGCGAGGCACTCGACATCGACATCGCCCGGGCGGCGGGCCTGCCTGGGTACGACACCAGGAGTTGATGCGGTGTCGGGGGCGGGAGGCACAACATCAGCACGGCTGCTCATCCACGCGAGCGGCGACATACCCGTGGACACCCCACGTGTTCCCGCCCGCGAGGCGGCGAAGCACGAACTGTCCAAGCCGATGTACCACGAGAACGACCCCGATCTGCTCCACCGCGGCCTCAACCGGATCTGGAACTGGATCAGCGATCTCCTGGACACGGCCTCCGGCAGCGCGCCGGGCGGTCCACTCGGCCTTGTCGTACTCGTGCTGGCCGCCCTCGGCCTGATCACCGCACTCTGGTGGCGGCTGGGCACACCACGCCGCACCGTTCGTTCCGCGGACGCGCTCTTCGACGACAGTGCCCGGAGCGCTGCTGAACACCGGGCGACTGCGGAGGCCCACGCCGCCGCCCGCCGCTGGAACGAAGCGGTCCAGGAGCGCATGCGTGCCATCGTCCGGTCCTTGGAGGAACGCGCTCTGCTCGTCCCTCGTCCCGGGCGCACTGCCCGCGAGGCCGCCGCTGAGGCGGCCCGTCCGCTGCCCTCACAGGCCGCGCGGCTCCATGCCGCCGCCAGAGAATTCGACGACGTCACATACGGCGACCGCACCGCGAACCAGCAGGCGTATCGAGACATGAGCGCCCTGGACCTCGACCTCGAAACCACCAAGCCTCTCCTGACACCGGCGGCCCGGGGAGCAGCCGAATGACCGAGGCCGTCGCCCCCACCACCTCTGCGTCCCTGACCCCACACCAGGTCTGGATCCGCGTCCGCGGCCTGCTGTGCGCCGTCCTGGTACTCGTCGCTGCCGGAGTCGCTCTGGCATCCGTGCGCTCCGGTGACCAGCACGGCCACCTCGACCCCCGCTCCGCCGACGGTCGCGGCAGCCGGGCTGTCGCAGAACTCCTCAAGGACCGCGGCGTCGCCATCAGCGTGGTCACCACACTGGACGAGGCCACGGCACGAGTCGGCTCGGACACCACGCTGCTCGTCGCCTCCCCCAACCTGCTCACACCACAACAGCAGAGCGAACTCCGTGCCAGGACCGGACACTCGGCCGGCCGCACCGTCCTCCTCGCAGCCGGCCCGCCAGCCGTGGGCACACTGGTTCCCGGTGTCCGCGCGAAGTCCTCCGGACCGGTGGCCACCCGTGCGCCTCAGTGCTCCTTGCCCGCTGCCCGCAACGCCGGCGACGTCGAAACGGGAGGATTCCGCTACGCCTCGGACAACAGCCGACGCACGATCGGCTGCTTTCCGAGCGACGGTCTCCCCACCGTGCTCGTGGTCGCGCAGGGTGCAGGTGACACCGTTCTCCTCGGGTCCCCCGACTTTCTCCAGAACGATCGGCTCGGCAACCAGGGCAATGCCTCCCTTGCCTTGCAACTTCTCGGTTCCCGTCCCCATCTGGTCTGGTACCTCCCCTCACTCGCCGATACCTCTGCCGCCGTCGAGAACGGCGTGGACAGTAAGGACAGCGGCCACGACGACCGCAGTTTCTTCGATCTGATCCCCCGGGGCTGGCTTTGGGGCACCCTGCAACTCGCACTCGCCGCACTGCTCGCCGCCATCTGGCGAGGACGGCGTCTGGGCCCGCTGGTGGCGGAGCGGCTGCCCGTGGTGATCCGCGCCTCCGAGTCCAGCGAGGGCCGAGCCCGCCTCTACCGCCGGGTGAACGCCCGCGATCGGGCCGCCGACTCCCTGCGCGCCGCCGCCCGTACCCGTATGTCTCCACTCATCGGTGTCTCCCCACGCGATGCCCACTCCCCCGCGACACTCGTCCCGGCCGTGTCCGCCCGTATCGGTACGGAAGACAACGACGTCCGAGCCCTTCTCTTCGGCCCGGCCCCGTCCGACGATGCCGCTCTCGTACATCTGGCAGACCAACTCGACACCCTCGAAAGAGAGGTACGCACCTCATGAGCGCCCCGCCCCCTGTACCTGCCGGGACCACCGAGGCCATCGGGAACAGCGACGCAGCCCGCGCATCTCTGGAGGCGCTGCGCTCCGAGATCGCAAAGGCCGTGGTCGGCCAGGATTCTGCAGTCACCGGGCTCGTCGTCGCTCTGTTGTGCCGGGGTCACGTCCTTCTCGAAGGAGTCCCCGGTGTGGCCAAGACTCTCCTGGTCCGAGCTCTCGCGTCATCGCTCGATCTCGACACCAAGCGTGTTCAGTTCACCCCGGACCTGATGCCGAGCGACGTCACCGGCTCACTGGTCTATGACGCCCGCACTGCGGAGTTCTCCTTCCAGCCCGGCCCTGTCTTCACCAACCTCCTCCTCGCCGACGAGATCAACCGCACCCCTCCCAAGACGCAGTCGTCTCTCCTGGAAGCGATGGAAGAGCGCCAGGTCACTGTCGACGGAACCCCCCGGCCGCTGCCCGATCCCTTCCTCGTAGCTGCCACGCAGAATCCTGTCGAGTACGAGGGCACCTACCCGCTCCCCGAAGCCCAACTGGACCGGTTCCTACTCAAACTGACGGTGCCCTTGCCGTCCCGCGACGAGGAGATCAACGTCCTCACCCGGCACTCCGATGGCTTCAATCCACGTGATCTCGATTCAGCGGGCCTCCGTCCCGTCGCAGGTCCGGCCGACCTGGAAGCCGCCCGCCACGCAGTCGCTCAGACCAAGGCATCCCCCGAGATCGTCGGCTATGTCGTCGATATCTGTCGTGCCACTCGTGATTCCCCCTCGCTTTCCTTGGGCGTCTCTCCCCGGGGCGCTACCGCTCTGTTGGCGACCGCTCGCGCCTGGGCCTGGCTCACCGGTCGCGATTACGTGACTCCGGATGACGTGAAAGCCTTGGCCCTCCCCACGCTTCGCCACCGCATTCAGCTGCGTCCCGAGGCGGAGATGGAGGGAGTCACCCCCGACTCCGTCATCACCGCCGTCCTCGCCCACGTACCCGTACCCCGCTGAGGCAGGGACCGTGGCCCTCACCGGACGTACCGCCTTGCTGGCCGCCTTGGGGTCACTCCCCGTAGGCATCCTGGCTCCCAGCTGGACTGGCTTGCTCGCGGTCAACGCGCCCCTCTCCCTAGCGATTCTGTGCGACTATGCCCTGGCCGCGCCAGTGCGAAAGCTGCGGTTCACCCGATCTGGTGATACAAGCGTTCGACTTGGCGAGACTGCCCCAGTGCAACTCACCGTAATCAACTCTTCTCGTCGCCGCCTGCGAGCGCACCTCCGCGACGCATGGCCACCAAGCAGCTGGCCCACCGGTGCAGAGCAGGCTTCCTCTCGCCACGCTCTGACCGTCCCGCCAGGGGAACAGCGCCGGCTGACCACCTTCCTACGACCGACACGACGCGGTGACCGCCATGCCGAACGCGTCACCGTGCGCTCGCTCGGACCGCTGGGGCTCGCGGCCCGACAGGGAAATCACAACGTTCCATGGACGGTCCGTGTCCTTCCCTCCTTTGCCAGCCGCAAGCACCTACCGGCCCGTCTCGCCAGGCTTCACGAACTCGACGGCCGCACCAGCGTCCTCACCCGCGGTGACGGCACGGAGTTCGACAGCCTGCGTGCCTACGTGCCCGGTGACGACACACGGTCCATCGACTGGCGGGCCACTGCGCGTCAGTCCGCCGTCGCAGTCCGAACGTGGCGCCCTGAACGAGACCGCCGCATCCTCGTGGTCCTGGATACCAGCCGCACTTCGGCGGGGCGTGTGGGCGATGTTCCTCGCCTCGACGCCGCTATGGACGCGGCCCTGCTACTCACCGCCCTCGCCACCCGTGCGGGCGACCGCGTGGATCTCCTCGCCTACGACCGCTGTATCCGCGTACAGCTCCAAGGCAGACCTGCGGGAGAAGTCCTTTCTGCCGCGGTGAGTGCGCTGGCACCTATCGAACCAGCACTCGTGGAAATGGATGCGCGCGGGCTCAGCACGGCTGTGCTTGCCTCGGCGCCTCCTCGTTCCCTGATCGTGCTGCTCACCGCTCTGGACGCAGCCCCGGTGAAGGAGGGCCTGCTCCCTGTCCTGCACCAGCTGACTCAGCGCCATACGGTGTTGGTTGCTTCAGTGGCCGACCCACGCATCGAACAGATGGCGGGAGCTCGAGGCACTGTGGAAGCGATCTACGAGGCTGCAGCCGGCGCCCAGGCCCAGGCCCAGCGGCTCCACACCTCTCAGCAGCTCCAGCGCCACGGTGCGGTGGTGGTCGACGCCACCCCGGACAATCTCGCGCCGGCTCTCGCGGATGCCTATCTGGCTCTCAAAGCAGCAGGCCGTCTCTGACTCACAGCTGAATTAAGAAAGGACCTCATCCATCGGGAGGAGGTCCCCTGTCTGGTCCTGAACGCAGAAAAGCCCCGTGCCACAAGGGCACGGGGCTTCCCGTAAAAGAAGTTCGGCGGCGTCCTACTCTCCCACAGGGTCCCCCCTGCAGTA
>NZ_JBFAWU010000035.1:0-58200 GCF_040680455.1 Streptomyces sp. NPDC052052
CTGACGGAAACCGGACAGAGCGGGGACGGCACCACGAGCAGCACGGCAACGGACGCGATACCGGGAGCACGCAGGGCAGCGACCACGCCGGCTCCTCCGCCTGGAGGAGCCCAGGTCCGGATCCGGCACCGGCGCCCTGGTCAGCCTCGGCGGCGCGGCTCACGCCCGGCCCCGGACGCCCACCGGGCCCCGTCCGGGGAGAACAGCCGGTTCATGGCTCGCTCCCCCGAACAGGGCCACCGAGAATGAGCCCCGATCTCCTCCGCAGCCGCCGCGCCCCGGACGGCTCCGTCGTTGTGCCACCCTGTGAAAGGAACCCCTTCAGTGATCGTCGTCGCCGGTGAGGCACTGATCGACCTGGTGCCGGAAGCGCTCGGAAACCCCTTGGCGCCGTTGTCGCCCGTCCACGGCGGCGGGCCGTTCAACACGGGCCTCGCGCTTGCCCGCCTCGGCTCTCCTGTCGCCTTCTGCTCGCGGATCTCGACCGACGCCTTCGGCACGTCGCTGACCGACCGTCTGCGCGAGGAGGGCGTGGCCGTGGACCTGGTGCAGCGGGGGCCGGAGCCCACTACCTTGGCCGTCGCCACCATCGACGCGGACGGCTCCGCCACGTACAGCTTCTACTGCCAGGGCACCGCCGACCGCCTCTTCTCCCTGCCGGGCGCACTGCCTGCCGACACCCGGGCAGTGTCGTTCGGCACCTGCTCCCTGGTGCTCGAACCGGGGGCGAGCCGGTACGAGGAACTGATGCGCCGCGAGGCGAGGCACGGGCGCTTCATCGCCCTGGACCCCAACATCCGGCCCGGCCTCATTCCGGACCCGGACGCCTACCGGGCCCGCTTCAGCCGCTTGCTGTCGTCCGTCTCGCTCCTCAAGCTCAGTGAGGAGGACGCGCAATGGCTCGGTAACGACATCCCGGGCTGGCTGTCCGCCGGCCCCACCGCGGTCGTGGTGACCCGGGGCGGGGCCGGCCTGACGGCTTACACGGACAGCGGCGCGTACTCGGTACCCGGCGAGTCCGTCCAGGTCGTCGACACCATCGGGGCCGGCGACACCGTCAACGCGGCGCTCCTGCACGCACTGTCCGAACTGGACCTGCTGTCCGCCGACGCCCTGGCCGGGCTGTCCGAGGACGCCTGGCAGCAGGTACTCGGCTTCGCCGCCCGCGCCGCCGCCGCCACCTGCGCACGTGCGGGCGCCGTGCCGCCCTTCGCACACGAACTCCCGCCCCTCGTGACCGACAGGCCATCCCGCTCAGCGCGCTGAGCCTGCCGCACCGAGGACGCCACGGAGCTCGACGGGGGCCGGACATTCGGCCACACGCTGCCGACGCGTGTTCAGGTTCCCTGACCGGGGCCGCGCACCACGACGACGGGGCACGGGGCATGCTGCACGCAGTGCTGGCCGACCGACCCCAGCAGTGCCTCGTTGAATCCACCGTGCCCCCGATTTCCTACGACCAGCAGTCGTGCTCCCGCGGCGGCATCGAGCAGGACGGCAGCCGGGTGGCCATGAGCCGCGACGAGGCCCAGCTCGACCGGCCGGCCCGGGCCCGGCCCGAGGGCCTCGTCGACCGTCTGGTGCAGGATGTCGAGTGCCTGCTTCCGGTAGTCAGCCGGATCCTTGTCCGTGGGCGGGGCCAAGCCATACCAGGCGGTCGGGAATTCCCAGGCAATGATCGCGTCGACCACCGCACCCATCAACTTCGCCTGGTCGACCGCCCACCGCAGGGCTTCCCTCGACGATTCGGAACCGTCGACCCCCACCACGATCCGCGGAACCGGTGTCGCTTCGTCACTCATCACGTACCTGCCTGGTCGAGCTTGCTGTCCCGTTCCCACGTCGGGGGACGCTCCATGCACCACATAAAGGTTGACGGAAAGTCAGTCATTTCCCGAGCCGGTCACGCGACCTCCCGAAAAGATCACGGTCTCCCCGCCCCGTCAAGGGCGTGGCGTTCCAGTCGTCGTCGGCGGCTGATCGGTGCCGCAGTACCGGCATTTCGATGCGGCGACCGGCAGATCCTCGGACAGGCAGGCCGGGCACGCCTTGACAGGCCCCGGCTCTTCGAAGACCGCTGAACCGTGCCGCGCCGAATAATGCTTGTACGGTACGACGATGAGGAAGTAGACGACGGCCATGAAGATGATGAAGTAGATGACTGCCGAGATGAAGGAACCGATATCAAGATAGGTTGCTTTGTTGCCCGCTTGCCCGAGTTGCCAACCCAGTCCGACTGAACGGCCGCCCTGAGCACGCGCAATGATGGGATTGATCACAAAGTCGGTGAACGCCTTGATCAGGGTACTGAAGGCCAATGCAACAATGAGGCCTACAGCTACGACGATGACATCGCCGCGCATCAGGAAATTCTTGAATCCCTTGAGCATTTCCAGCTCCTCACACCTGGACCCCCGGTCGGGGCCAGGCAGCAAGCTACATTCTTCGGCATACATTGAGTATGACGGCGCGGACACGGCAGGTACTCTTCCCCCGGCTGCCGAATTCCACCAGCGGCACGTACGGCACTCGGACGATTAGTCGTCCTGCCGCGCCAATCGCAGGCGCCCCGCCCCTCGACGGCTTTCTTGTGCCCGCCGTTTCCGGCGCAGCGAGCCCGGCTGTGACCACGGCCGCGAGGCCCTTGCGCGCAGCTACGGAGTCACTGTGGCCGGCCGAGACCGCCGAGCCGGACAAGGGGCGGAAACGCCCCGGCGACAGAATGAAGCGTCAGACGGCGGACCGGGACGTCATCCGACGGGGCTGACTACCAGCCGGCCTTCACCCCGTTGTAGGCCTTGCGGCAGTCGGCGTTGGTGGCCTCGTCGGCGAGCTTCTGCATGGCGTTCTGCCAGACCTTCTTGGCCACCTTCTCCAACTCCCTTGTCGCGTCAGGGATGTTCGGGGAGTACTTCTTGATCGTCCCGATGGCGGCGGTGGTGAACTTGTTGCATGCGGGTCCGGCGGCGTTCCGGTAGCGCGTGTCCAGCGCCGTGGCCACCGCCTGGCCGTTCTTGGTGGCCCAGGTGTTCCAGGCCGCGCACGCCTTCTCGGTGAAGGCCTGCTGGTCGGCCTCGCTCAGGTTTCCGACCTCGCTCAGCAGGGCGCTCTGAACCTTGTCGGGGACCGTGAAGTCCGTGACGGGGAACTTGTCGAGGGTGGTGAGCAGCGCTTCCTGGCACGCGGGCGGCAACGGGGCCGCCTGCGCGGAGACGGGGACGGCCAGAGTGGAGGCGGACAGGAGAGCCACGGTGAGGACCGTGCTCCGGACGGTGCGCGAAAGGGTCATGGGGATGGTGCTCCTTACGTGAAGAATGTGGTGGTCGGGCGACGTATCAGCGCCCGGTCTCAGAACGATCTCCGGCTCCCGCAGGTCACGGCCGCTGTCAGGCCGGACGGCCGGTGGCCCGCCGGTCAGGCGGGACGGACGCGCTGTGTCACCGCACCGGGCCCGGTGTGTGCGCGGGCGCGACCGTGTTCACACCGGGTCCGAGTGGTCCTGTGTGCGTCGCTTCCGTTCCGGTGGGAGTGCGTCGCGGGTACGCCGGCGGAAGACCATGAGCGCAGCCAGCGCCGCCCCCAGGAACCAGAGCAACTGGATCGCGAGGCCCTGGCCCACCGGCGCGGTGGCGAAGGCCGCGGACATGCTGGCCTGCACGGCTCCGTACGACGGCAGGAAGCGCACGACGGCGCTGTCCGAACCGGAGCTCGACAGGGGGTTCTGCAGGGCGACGTCGATGATGCTGATCATCAGGATGGCGAACATGCCCTCCACCTCGCGTCGGAGCACCGAGCCGAAGACCACTCCGAGCGCGCCATAGGTCAGGGCGGCGCAGAACAGCGCCACAGCGAGCATCAGGGGCTGTCGCGGGGACCAGGCGAAGCCGGCGGCGGCCGTGGCGTATGCCGCGACGGCGGCGCAGACCAGGGTGAGCGCGGCGAGCTTGGCGAGGACCAGGTGGTGACGCGGATACCCGGCCATGGCCAGGCGTCGGTCGAAGGCGCCGCCCGTGAAGGTGGCGGCGAACATCATGAACCCGGCGATCAGGGTGACCGCGTTCAGCGCGCCGGTGATCTGGGTCAGGTGATTGCCGGGCGGGGTCAGGACCTCGCCCGTGGCCCGCAGCCGGAACGGCGCCGGCCGGTCGGGAATGGTCAGATAGGCCAGGGCGATCCACAGAGGGATGTACACCACCACCAGCAGCATCGCGAACCGGTTGCGGGCGTGACCGATCAGCGCGTACCGGGAGGCCGTGGTGAACAGGGACCAGTGCCGCCTCATCCCGTCGCCTCCGAGCACCGGTCCTGGCGGTGCAGGGACCCGTCCGCCAGGCGCCACAGCTGGTCCAGCCGGTCGACGTCGTACGCCAGGTGCGAGACGACCAGCACCGAGCGTCCGGCGTCGCGCAGCTCTGTCGCAAGCTCCCAGAAGCGCAGGTAGGTCTCCCAGTCGAAGCCCTGGTACGGCTCGTCGAGCAGCAGCACGTCCGGGTCGTGCATGAGCGCGAGGGTCAGGTTCAGCTTCTGCCGTGAGCCGCCGCTGAGCAGACCCGCGCGCTGGTCGAGGTACTCGGTGAAGTCCAGGGTCTCCATCACTTCCTCGGCCCGCCGCAGGTCCGCCAGTCCGAAGGCGTGCCGGAAGAAGTCCAGGTGCTGGCGGACGGTGAAGGAGTCGTCCAGGACCACGGTCTGCGGGCAGTAGCCGAACCTGCCGCTGTGGTGCACCGAGCCCCGGTCCGGCCGGAGTTCACCGGCGAGGATCCTCAGCAGCGTCGTCTTTCCGGCGCCGTTCTCCCCGACGATCCCGGCGAGGACCCCGGGCCGCAGCCTGAGGTCGACGCCCCGTAGAACGGCGTGCTGCCGGTAGGAGTGGTGCACGTCTGCGACGTCCATCGCGCTGCTCCGTCGTGTCATGTCTTCCGGATGGCCACGGAAGCGGTGCGCGTCTTCCGATGGGCGGCAGAACCGGCCCGCCGGTGCCCAACGAGCTGTCAGCACGAGGGAAACGGCAGGAAGTCCCGTTCCACGCGTCAATCCGGCGCACACCGCGTCACACGTGTGGCAGCTTTGCCGGAGGAAACAGGTCTCGGGGCGACCGGGGCAGCTAGCGTGACCAGGACTTGGGGGGTCGACGGGTCGGCAGGACCGCCGGGTTCCGCCCCGGTCCGCGGGCCAGGTACCGGTTCCGCCCGTCCCAGTGGCGTCGCCGCTCTTCTCCGGCGGTCCCGTCCCCATGGATGCCGCAGATGTCACGCACGCGCGAGGAAGGTCGGTCAGTCATGCGGAGAACATGTGTGATCGGTGCCGGCCCGTCCGGTCTGGCCGCGAGCAAGGTCCTTGCCTCGCGGAACGTTCCGTTCGACTGCTTCGAGGCCGGGTCGGGGATCGGCGGACTCTGGCGGTACGGCAACGACAACGGCATGTCCGGGGTGTACGCGTCCCTGCACGCGAACGTCTCGAAGGAGAGCATGTCCTTCTCCTCCATGGCCATGCCGGAGACCTACCCGGTCTTCCCGCACCACAGCATGGTCCTGGCCTATCTGGAGGACTACGCCGCGTCCTTCGGCCTGCACCGCCACATGGTGTTCGGCACGAGGGTCACCTCGGTGCGGCCCCTGGACGACGGTGGCTGGGAGGTGGTCTGCCGACGCCGGGGCGGCGTGGCCGAGGAGACGCGGCGCTACACCGAGGTGGTGGTCGCCAACGGGCACCACTGGGATCCGCGCCTCCCTGCCCCCGCAGTACCCGGCGCCGAGGAATTCGGGGGGACCGCGATCCACTCGCACGACTACCGCAGCCCTGACCCGTACGCCGGCCGGCGGGTGCTGGTGATCGGCATGGGCAACTCCGCGTGCGAGATCGCGGCGGAGATCTCGCGTACGGCGGCGCGGACCTTCCTCTCCGCGCGCGACGCGGCCCCTCTGTTCCCCAAGATGCTGCTCGGCCGTCCGGCGGACCATCTGGTGGTGAGCCCGCTGTCCGATCTCCCGCGGTTCCTCAAGGATCCGGCCCTGCGGCTTCTGCTGCGGCTCACCCGCGGTGCCGCGGCTCGTTACGGGCTCCCCGAACCGGTCCGCGGACCGCTCGCCGGCCACCCCTCCACCTCCGACGAACTCCTCGTCCAGCTGGCCCGGGGCGCGGTCACACCGAAGCCCGGCGTCCGTTCCTTCGGCCGGGACACAGCGGTCTTCAGTGACGACAGCCGTGAACCGGTGGACGCCGTGGTGTACGCCACGGGCTACCGGATCTCCTTCCCCTTTCTGGAACCCGCCGTGTTCGCCGCCCCGGACGGCCGCACGGATCTCTACCTGCGGACGGTCCCGCCCCACGTCCCCGGGCTCTACTTCATGGGGCTCGCACAGCCCGCCGGTGCGGCGTTCCCGCTGCTCGAACCACAGGCGGAGTGGATCGCCGAGCTGATCGAGGGCGCGGTCGCGCTGCCGTCGCCGACGGACATGACCCGAGCGATCACCCGCGAGTGGCGCCGCCATCGCACGACGTACGTGTCCACCTATCGCCACGGAATCGAAATTGACCACCGCACCTATCGAAGAGCCCTCCGCCGGGAACGCCGAGCAGGCAGGCGTCGCGCACGCGGAGCCGTCCCGGCCCAACCCGCCGTGGCCGGTCCCGCCCCGGCAGCCGACGCCTTGTGATCCACTCAGCCAGGTGTTCCAACGGATGTCCGGCACGCACCGGTTGGCGGTGGGGTGGGCGGTGCGCTTCCGTGGGGAGCCGCCCTCACCGGACGCTCTGCGTCGGCACGTACGGGCCCGTCTCGCGGACCTTCCGACGCTGACCCACCGTGTCGAGAAGGGTCTGGGGCCTCGTGGCGCGGACCTCCCGGGGCTGTGGCTGACGGCCCTGGAAGAACTCGAAGCGGAGGTCCGACACAGGTGACTCGGTCCGGGGGTCGTGCGATCGGTACGGCCCTCTGGCGCCTCGGCGTTCACACCGACGCAGAGATGCCCTCCAGTTCGCCCACGGCCTGCTCCCACACTTCCGGAAGCAGCTCCCCGAGCGGTAGGGCGCGGTCAGCCACGAAGGACGACTCAGCCCACTCGCCGAAGAACGACAGGCCCACTCCGAAGAGGTGCCCGGGCAGGAGCAGGGGGAGCAGGGCGACACCCGTGACCCGGCTGTCCCCCAGACTTCCCTTGTCGGCGACCGGCATGGACGTGGCCATGACGTCGGTGACGCGCGGGGAGAGCATCCTTCGCAAGTACCACTCGGTCGGGCGGTCCGGCATGTAGCGGACCAAGTCCTGAATGGCCTGCCGCCAGGCTTCGCCCCGCAGTCTCCGGGTCGCCGCCATCACGTGCTCCAGTCGCCGCAGGGGCGAGTCGCCGCCCCGGGTTCCGCTCCCGTGTTCCGGGGCGGTCCGTACGGGCAGCTCCAGCGGCAGCGCGAAGCAGCGGTTGCCCCACGTCTGTTCCTCGTCCGGGCGGCGTGCGTCAACCGGCAGCAGCGCCGTCACCCGAGGAAGTGGTACGCCGGACCGGGCCGACCAGGCCGACAACGCCCCGGCAAGCGCGGTCAGATGGACGTCGTGGGCCGATCCACCCTGTGCCGCAGCGATCCGGCGCAGGGTGTCCGCCGGTACCCGGCCCCGCCACAGCCGCCGCTCTCCCGTGGGGACGAAGGGGACGGATGGGCGGTGGCCGCGAGCGGCGAGGGCGCCGGTCAGGAACATCGCGGTCAGCCCGACTGCCGTGCCCACCCGTCGGGGCAGACCGGCCGGGCGGCCCTTCCCCGGCACCGGGCGCGCCGAGGGCTCCCCCTCGCCCAGGATGGTCCGGAAGGTCATCGCGGCGGCCGCACCGTCCTGGCAGGCGTGGTGGAAGCGGTAGCAGAGGGCGTATTCGTCGAGCCCATGGCTCTGGACCAGCCAGATACCCCAGTAGGTGCCGGGCGCGAAGGGCGCGTCGAGCGCGGTGTGCAGGGCGGCGTCCCACCCTTCGGGGCCCGTTGCGACCACCTCGTGGACGTGCCGGTCGACGGTGAAGTCCGCGTCCGGCCGCCACCGGGGGCGCCGTGAGCCGCCCTCGAACCGGCTCGTGAGCAGGGGCAGCCGGCCCAGGCGTGAGCCCACGTATGCGCGCAGGTCCGCCAGGCTCGGGGGCGGACCGCTCAGGTACGCGACACCGCCGGCGTCCCAGCGGACGTCAGGGTGGCGGCGCTCCATGCTGAGGAACGCGCGGTCGACGGAGTGGGCGCGCTGGCTGGGGAAGGGGACGGACCGTTCTGACGGATCGGACACGGGCATCGGAGAACTCCAGTTCGTACCGCGGGACGGGCAGGCAGGGCAGGGCCAGGTGCTCGGCCGCCCCGACCGGCCGGGACGGACCACCGGCCGGAAGGGGCGCCGGCCCGTGCACGTCCGCAGCGACGCCTGACGCGTCGCCTCGGCCTGAATAAGTACGGTTTATATCCGGCAGCGGTGAACGGTCGTACGCTCCCGAGTCCCTCGAAGGACGTGCTCTCCTCCTGCCCCACCGGGCCCGACGCCCGGCACCGCCCGCCGACGGGCAGGCGGAGCCGTCCGGGACCGCCTCCCGACCACCGGCCGTGAGATCACCCGAAAGGGGGACGGTCGGTCCTCTGGGCGGCCCGCTCGGTCCCCACTACTTCCGTTGCTTCCGTTGCATCCGTTCAGCCACGCGCCCCGGCGCGCGGCGGGGGTTCGGACGAGCCGTCCGGGACCCACACGGGCCGTGGCGTGGGTACTTCATTCGGGTGAGCCAGTGGGATCGAGGGCGGTCTCACCGTCCGCCGTCTGCCACTGTGTGCCGTGCGCCAGTGGTGATCAAGCCCGAGCAAGGGCCTGAGCAGCCACCGGAGGGGGGCCGGAGGACCGGCGGACGTCCGTTGCACCGCGTCGGCAGACGAGTCAGGCCGCACACGCCACGACCGCCGGTGTCACGCCGCGCCGTGGGACGGCCGGCTCCCACTCGCCTCCCCAACCGCCGCAAGGACCGGCGTTCACCGCCCTCGCACACGGTTGTGGTTCTGTCCCTTTCGAAGCCCCTGGAGCCATGGACATGCACGTCGCCCTCACCGGCGCCACCGGATTCCTTGGACTGCGCCTGCTGCGTTGCCTGCTCGACACGCACCGGTCGGTGACGGTCCTGGTTCACGCGGGGTCGGGTGACGCGCTGCACCGCATCACCCGGTTCTTCGCGCTGACCGGCGCGCCCGGGGCATTCGTCGCCGAACTCCCCAGTCGGCTGCGGGTGGTGGAGACCGAGCTGGAACAACCCGGGCTCGGGCTGTCCGGGCGCGTGTTCCAGGAGCTGGCCGACGGTCTCGGCGCGATCTGGCACAGCGCAGGCAGCATCAATCTGGAGGGAGACCTTCCCGAGTTGCGCAGGACCAACGTCGAAGGAACCCGGCATGTACTGGAGTTGGCCGCCGCCGGACGCGAGAGACCCGTGGTCCACCACGTGAGTACCGCGTTCGTCGCCGGGAGCCGGCGTGAGGGGGTGGCGTACGAGGACGAGCTGGATGACACGTACGGCTTCGAGAACGCCTACGAACGCTCCAAGTTCGAGGCGGAGGTACTGATCCATGCGTGGTCGCAGGAGCACCGCCGCCCGGTCGTGGTGCTGCGGCCGAGCATCCTCGTCACGGACCTGCCGCCGCACCCGGAACTGCCCTCGCATCCGCTTCAGGTCATCGAGCGGATCCTGCGCGACGCGCGACGTACCGCCTGCCCCGGAAGCCCGGGCCACGACGGCGACGGACCCGACGGGCGCCGGGGCGCCGACCCGGGCGGCCGTCCCCGCGTCCGGTTGGTGGGTCATCCGCACGGCCGGCTGAACCTGCTGCAGGTGGAGCACGCGGCCGAGGTCATGGTGCGGCTGGCCGGCCGGACACCCTCGGGCGAAGTCGACACGTACCACGTCGTCCACGACAGCGACGTGCCCGTGCCGACGATCGTGTCCCTGCTGGAACAACTGGTCGACCTGTCGATCGATCTGGTCACCGCGGAGCCGGACGACCCGTCGGAGCTGGAGACGCTGATGGACTTCTACCCAGGTCTGACGACCTATCTGACCCACCGTAGGCGCTTCGACGACACCCGGGTCCGCGCCCTGTTCGGCTCGTCGGCGGCCTCCGACCGGGTGGACCTCGACTACCTGCGGTCCGGCCTGGTCCGGAGGGACCGGGTGCCCGTCGGGCCGTCGCCCATCGCCGCCCGGTACGCCTGACCCACCCATTTCCCCTCTCGCTGGAGCCCCTCCGTGTCCGTCCTCTCCCCTCCCCTGCCCCCCGCCGCTTCCCCGCCGGTCTTCTCCCCCGAGGAGATCGCCGTCCGGGCCCGGCGGATCCGGGAACCCGTACACATCGTCAGCGGGCCTGGCGGCCGCGAACTCGGGCTCGCCACCGGCCCCTTGCCCGACGGCCCGGTGCTCGGGACGCTGCCGCCGATGTACCCCGAGTGGCTCGGCGGTCGCACCTTCTGCGAGGCGCACGACGTCCGTTTCCCTTATGTGGCGGGCGAGATGGCGAACGGCATCGCGACCACCCGCATGGTGACCGCGATGGCCCGGGCGGAGATGCTCGGGTTCTTCGGCGCCGGCGGCCTGGCCTATGCCGATGTGGAACGGGCCGTGCACGGACTGGCCGACGAGTTGCGGTCCCGTTCGAACTGGGGCGTGAACCTCATCCACTCACCAGCCGAACCCGCGCTGGAGTTCCGCGTCGCCGAGCTGCTGCTGCGCTGCGGTGTGCCCCGGGTCTCGGCGTCGGCGTTCATGGAGCTCACCCCGGCCGTCGTGCTGTGCTCGGCCCGGGGACTGCACCGCGGCGCCGACGGCACCATCGTCCGACGTACGCGGATGCTAGCCAAGGTCTCCCGGCCCGAGGTGGCCGAGAGGTTCCTCTCGCCCGCCCCGGCCGCACTGCTGGACCAGCTCGTCGCCCGGGGGAGGCTGACCTCGCAGGAAGCCGGCCTGGCGGCCCTGGTGCCGGTGGCCGAGGACATCACGGTGGAGGCCGACAGCGGAGGTCACACCGACAACCGGCCGTTGTCGGCCCTGTTGCCGAGGATCGCCCTGCTGCGCGACACGTTGTGCCGGCGGTTCGGCTACCGCGCACCGGCCAGGATCGGCGCGGCCGGCGGCCTGGGCACGCCGGCCGCCGTGGCCGCCGCCTTCGCCCTCGGTGCGTCCTACGTGGTCACCGGATCGGTGAACCAGACGGCCACCGAGGCGGGCCTGTCCGACGAGGCCAAGGCGATGCTCTGCGAGGCGGATGTCGCCGACGTGGCCATGGCACCGGCGGCGGACATGTTCGAGCTGGGTGTCACGCTGCAAGTGCTTTCCCGGGGGACGATGTTCGCCCAGCGGGCCGGCAGGCTCCAGGCCGCCTACCGGGCACACGGTTCGCTGGAGGAGATCCCTCCCGCGGTGCGCGCCGCGATCGAACGGGATGTGCTGCGCGCCTCGTTCGACGAGGTGTGGCTGCGCACGCGCACGTTCTGGGAGCGCCGCGACCCCTCGGAGATCACGCGGGCGGAGGCCGATCCGAAGCACCGCATGGCGCTGGTCTTCCGCTGGTACCTGGGCAGTTCCAGTCGGTGGGCGATCACCGGCGAGGCCGCCCGAAGGACCGACTACCAGATCTGGTGCGGGCCGGCGACGGGCGCGTTCAACCGCTGGGCGGCGGGCACGTTCCTGGCCGAACCGGCGAACCGGTCCGTGGTGCAGATCGCACTCAACCTGCTCGAGGGCGCCGCGGTCCTCACCCGCGCCCATCAACTGCGCACTTACGGAGTTCCGTTGCCGTCCGACGCATTCACCTACACCCCGCGCGGGCTGGCATGAGCGGCGCAGGCGCCCCGGAGGCGTCAGCGACAGTCGTCCGGCCCCGAGGAGACAGTGTGTCCGCCGGAACCCGAGGGCAGGTGCCCATCGCCGTGGTCGGTGTCGGCGCCCTGGTGCCCGGCGCAACGGACGCGGCAGGCTACTGGCGGATCCTGACCGGCGGCCGGGACCTGATCACCGAAGTGCCGCCCACCCGCTGGCTGGTGACGGACCATTATGATCCCGACCCGGCCGCACCCGACAAGACATACGCCCGCCGCGGCGCCTTCCTGCCGGAGGTGGACTTCGACCCGTTGGCGTACGGTGTGCCGCCCTCCAGCCTGGCGGCGACGGACACCTCCCAACTACTGGCCCTGATGGTCGCCGACCAGGTGCTGACCGACGCCGGCGGCCTGTCGGGCATGGACCGGGACCGGGTCGGTGTCGTCCTCGGCGCGGCCTCCCTGGAACTGCTCCCGCACATGTACGGGCGCGCGCATCGCCCGGTGTGGCTGAAAGCGCTGCGGGAGAGCGGTCTCCCCGAGGCAGAGGCGCAGGCCGTGTGCGACCGCATCTCGGCGCACTTCAGCCCGTGGCAGGAGGCGACCTTCCCCGGCCTGCTCGGCAATGTCGTCGCGGGCCGGATCGCCAACCGGTTCGACCTGCACGGCACCAACCACACCACCGACGCCGCCTGTGCCAGCTCGCTGGCGGCACTGTCCACGGCGGTCGGTGAGCTGACGCTCGGGCGGACCGACCTGGTGATCAGCGGCGGTGTGGACACCGGGAACGACATCGGCATGTTCCTGTGCTTCTCCAAGACGCCCGCACTCTCCCGCACCGGCGACTGCCGCCCGTTCTCGGATGCGGCGGACGGCACCATGCTCGGCGAAGCGGTCGTCATGTACGCCCTGAAGCGGCTGTCCGACGCGGAGCGTGACGGCGACCGGATCCATGCGGTGATCCGGGGCATCGGCACCTCGTCCGACGGCAGGGGTACGGCGATCTACGCGCCGCTTCCCGACGGCCAGGCACGCGCCCTGCGACGCGCCTACGAGGAGGCGGGTTACGGTCCGCGGACCGTGGAGCTGGTGGAGGCCCACGGGACCGGTACGAAGGCCGGGGACACGGCCGAACTGACGGCGCTGCGCAAGGTGTTCGAGGAGTCGGGACGGACGGACGGGCAGTGGTGTGCGATCGGCTCGGTCAAGTCGCAGATCGGCCACACCAAGTGCGCGGCGGGCGCGGCCGGGCTGCTCAAGGCGGTCATGGCCCTGCACCACAAGGTGCTGCCGCCGACCATCAAGGTCGACCGGCCGACGCCGGCGGCGGCCGCCCCGGACGGCCCGTTCTACGTCAACACCGAGGCCCGGCCGTGGGTGCGGTCCGCCGGTCATCCGCGCCGGGCCTCGGTGTCGAGCTTCGGCTTCGGAGGCAGCAACTTCCACGTCACGCTGGAGGAGTACGTGCCTTCGTGCACCCTGGCCCGGGTGCCGCCGCGGCATCGCTCCGCACCGAGCGAACTCGTCCTGTTCAGCGGCGCGTCGCCGTCCGACCTGGTGTTGCCGGAAACATACGGCGACCGCCCGCTCGCCGCGCTCGCCCGGGAGAGCCAGCGCGCGTTCTCGCCCAGCGATCCGGTGCGGCTGGCCGTCGTCGCCGCGGACACCGAGGAGTTGAGGGAGAAGTTCACGCAGGCGCTCGTGCTGATCCGGCAACGGCCCGGCAGCGCGTTCTCCACACCGAACGGTGTCCGGTACGCCTTCGGGAATCCCGTGCCCGGCCGTCTGGCGTTCCTGTTCCCGGGGCAGGGGTCCCAGTACGCGGGGATGGGGGCCGGCCTCGCGATGCTGTCACCGGCCGCCCAGGCCGTGTGGGACCGGCTGGGCGCCACCCGGTTCGACGGGCAGCCCCTGCACCGGTCGGTCTTCCCGCCGCCCGCCTTCACCGACGAGGAACGCGCCGCCCAGGCCGCGCGTCTGACCGCCACCGAGTGGGCGCAGCCGGCGCTCGCGGTGCATGCGCTCGCCCTGCTGGCCGTGCTGCGGGATCTGGGGCTGCGACCGGACTGCGTGGCGGGCCACAGTTTCGGTGAGCTGGTGGCGCTGCACTGCGCGGGTGCCCTGGACGCGGACGCACTGGTCGGTCTGGCCCGCAGGCGCGGTGAGCTGATGCGGGACGCG
Organism: Streptomyces sp. NPDC052052; assembly: GCF_040680455.1. NCBI lineage: Bacteria > Bacillati > Actinomycetota > Actinomycetes > Kitasatosporales > Streptomycetaceae > Streptomyces > Streptomyces sp. NPDC052052. The sequence goes on from NZ_JBFAWU010000035.1 coordinate 13,991, forward strand.
GCCGGTGTACCGGGTGCGATGCTGGCCGTGGCGTCGGACCGCGCGCACGTGGCGGCGGTGCTGGCCGGTGACGATGTCGGCGACATCTGGCCGGCCAACCTCAACTCCCCCCAGCAGGTGGTGCTTTCGGGTGCGAGGGAGGCTGTCGCGCGGGTCGAGAAGGCGTTCGCGGCCGAGGGGGTCGGCACTCACCGGCTGCCCACGTCGACCGCGTTCCACAGCCCACTGGTCGCCCCGGCCGGTGAGCCGCTCGCCGCGTTCCTGCGCACGGTCCCGGTCACGAAGCCCCGGATCGAGGTGTACGGCAACGCGGACGCGGAACCGTACCCGTCGTCGCCCGACGAAGTACGCCGCCGGATCGCGGACCATCTGGCCTCGCCTGTGCTCTTCCAGGACCAGATCGAGGCGATGTACGCGGCGGGAGTGCGGACCTTCGTCGAGGTCGGCGCGGGCACCGCGCTGACCGGTCTGGTCGGACAGATCCTGGGCGACCGCGAGCACACGGCCGTCCCCCTGGACCGGTCGGACCGGTGCGGGGTCAGCACCCTGCACACCGCGCTCGGCGAACTCGCCGTACGCGGTATCCCTCTGGACTTCGATCCCCTCTGGGCGCCGTACGCCTCGCCCGAAACCTCAGTGAAGGAGCACAAACCCCGGATGACCGTGCAGATCAGCGGAGCCAACTACGGTTCGTCCTACCCGCCCCGCACCGATGCCGGCGAACCGCAGCCACCCGTGCCCGCGCCGGAACGCAGGCTGGAGCCCCACCCGCATCCCGTCCCCTCGTTCGGCACCGCGGCGGTTCCCATGCCCGCGGACGCACCTGCTCCCGCCCGCATTCCGGAGCCGTCGGCCCACGGGGCGGCGCCCGCCTACGACCCCGTACCCGCGTACGACGCCGAGCCAGAGGCCGGACTCGGCCAGGAGTGGTACGCGGCGGTGGAGAGCGTCCAGCGGCAGACGGCGGAGGCCCACGCGGCCTGCCAACGCATGCTGACGGACAGTCATATGGCTTTTCTGCGAATGACGGAGACCACCCTGGCCGCGATGCTCGGGGCACAGGGTGTCGGCACCGTGCCCGAAGCCCCGGCTCCCCCGGCACCGCTGCCGCTCCCCCGCCCTTCGGCACCCCGGCGTGTCCCGGCACCCGGGACACCGCCCCCGGCAGCGGTCGGCGTGCCCGGGACCGTGCCCGCCGTCGTGACCACGGGGCCCGGCGCGGCACCGTCGCCCACACCGGTCACCACCCAGGAAGTCGCCCCGGCCGCCGCCCCGGTGGCCCCCTCGGCACCGGCCGCCGATGCCGCGCCTCTGTCGGCGCCGGAACTGGAGGAGCTACTGCTCTCGGTGGTGGCCCGGCTCACCGGCTACCCGAGGGAGATGCTCACCGTGGACATGGAGTTGGAGGCGGATCTGGGAGTCGACTCGATCAAACGCGTCGAGATCCTGTCGGCCGTCCGCCAGAGGGTGGGCGACCTGGCGACGGGAGACACCGGACAGCTCAGCAAGCTCCGCACGCTGCGCGAGATCGTCGAGGCGCTCACCGCGGCCGGCCGTCAGCCGGGGGTTCCGGCACCGAACTCCCCGGCGCCGGACGCCCCGGCCATGACCGGGCCTCCCGCCCGCCCAGGGATTCCCGCCATGCGCACCGGGTCCGGACCAAGGACGGCGCTGACGAGGCTGGTGCCGCGCGCGGTGGAGTCACCGGCGTCCGGCCTGGCGACGGCGGGGCTTCTGGACGGACCGCTCGTGGTGGCGGGCGGGGGCGCGGACGGCGCCGCGATCAACGCCCTCGTCGCGCGGAAGCTGACGGAGCACGGCGTGGACGCCACTGCCGTGGCCGAGGTGCCCGAGGACGCGCGCGCAGTCGTGCACCTCGGCGGCCTGACCGGGGGCTACACGCCTGACCATGCGCGAGAAGTACACCAATCGGTGTTCCGCGCGGCGCGCGCGGTGGCGGCACAGGCCGCCGAACAGGGCGGACTGTTCGTGACCGTGCAGGACACCGGCGGCGACTTCGGACTCGGCGGCCACGCACCCGAGCGCGCGTGGCTGGGCGGCATCGCCGGTCTGACGAGGACCGTGGCGAAGGAGTGTCCGGGTGTGTCGGTCAAGGCCGTCGACTGCGAGCGGGGCGGTCGCACCGACGAGGAGGTCGCCGAGGCGATCGTGCGGGAACTGCTGGAAGGCGGCGCCACCCTTGAGGCAGGTCTCCGCGCGGACGGCACCCGCACCACCCTGCGGAACGTACCCGCGCCGGTGAAGCCTGGCAGCACCCGGCGGATCACCTCGGAATCGGTGATCGTGGCCACCGGAGGGGCCCGCGGGGTGACCGCCGCCGCGCTGCTGGACCTGGCCAGGACCCACCGTCCGCGGATCGTGCTGCTGGGCAGGACGGCACCGGATCCCGAGCCCGCAGAGTTCGCGTCGGCCGCCGACGAAACGGCGCTCACCCGTCTGCTCGCCGAGCGTGCGTCCGAGGGTGCGGAGAACTCCTCGCCGGCCCGGATCGCGGCGCGGGCCCGGGAGATCCTGGCCGCACGCGAGGTGCGGGCCACCCTCGCGGCGCTGGAGGCGGCGGGATCCCCCGTCCGGTACGTCCAGGTGGACGTCCGCGACGGCGACGCCGTCGCCGCCGCACTGCGCGACGTGCGCGACGCGTGGGGGCCGGTCACCGGCCTCGTGCACGGTGCCGGAGTCCTGGCCGACAAGCGGATCGTCGACAAGACCGACGCACAGGTCGAGCAGGTGATGTCCACCAAGGTGGACGGTCTGCGCGCGCTGCTGGCCGCGACGGCGGACGATCCGCTGGACGTGATCTGCCTGTTCTCCTCGGTGGCCGCCGTGTTCGGCAACGCGGGGCAGAGCGACTACGCCATGGCCAACGAGATCCTGGCCCAGGTCGCTTCGGCGGAGCAGGCCCGCCGCCCCGGCTGCCTGGTGCGGTGTGTCGCCTGGGGGCCGTGGCGCGGAGGCATGGTCACGCCCGCTCTGGCCGGGCATTTCGGCCGGTCCGGAGTTCCGCTGATCCCGCTGGACCAAGGGGCGGCGGCTTTCACGACCGAGCTGGACGGCACAGCCGGTGAGGCCCGCGTCGTCCTGGTCGCCGGGGACGATCCGGCGGCCCTGTCCCCGGCCGGCGATCCCCATCCGGCGGAGCTGCTGGTCCGGGCGGACAACCTGCCGCATCTGGCCGACCACGCGGTCACCGGAGTTCCCGTGCTGCCCGTGGCGATGGTCCTGAACTGGTTCGCCGCAGCGGCCACCGCCTGGCTGCCGGGTGCCGGACCACTCGTCCTGCGCGACCTGCGGGTGTACCAGAAGTGCACCCTGCCCGAACTGGCCGGCACAGGCCACCGGCTCACCGTGCACGGCAGTCGGGGCGCGGCCGGTTCGCCGACGGGGCTGGCGGCGGAACTGCGCGGGGAGAGCGGGGTGGCGCACTTCCGGGCCGTACTGGACACCGGGACCGAAGAGCCGGATCCGGCCACCTGGGGCAGCCCGGACGGCCTCGAGCCGCTGGACCGCACCGTGTTGTACGACGGGGAGATCCTCTTCCACGGCCCCCGCTTCCACTCCGTCCGCTCACTGCGCGGTGTTGCGGAGCACGGAGCCGAGGCGATGGTTGCGGGCGTGCGCGTCCTGGAATGGTCCGGTGCGCACTGGCCGCTCGACCCGGCCGCCCTGGACGGCGCGCTCCAACTCGCCCTGGTCTGGGCGCAGGAGGCACTCGATGCGGCGACGCTGCCGATGGCCGTCGCGGAGTGCAGGGTGTACCGGCGCGGCCCGGTGGACGACACGGTGCGGTGTGTGCTGCGGGGCCGGAAGGTTCACAGCACGGGGGCACGCTGCGATGCGGCGCTGATCGACGTCGATGGAGCCGTCCGGCTGGAACTGCTCGGCATCGAACTCGTCCGCCGCCCCTCCTGAGCCCCGCCCCTCCCGACCATCCCTGCCCTGCCCTGCCGTGAAGTGAGACCTGCATGGAATTCGAACCGATCGCCGTCGTCGGCCGGGGCTGTGTGCTGCCCGACGCGCTCGATCCGGACACGTTCTGGGACAACATCGCCGCCGGCCGCACCAGCCTGTCGGCCATCCCCGAGGACCGGTGGCGGCTGCCGCGCCACTGGGCCATGGGCTCGGTGGAGGATCACCTCGACCGCACCTGGACCGATGCCGGCGGGTACGTACGGGGGTTCGAGTCCGTCTTCGACCCGAGTGGGTTCCGCATCGCCCCGGAGCGGATCCTGTCGCTGGACCCGCTCTTCCACTGGGTCATGCACGGCGTCCGGCAGGCGCTCAGGGAGGCGGGCCGCGAGGGCCCTCTGCCGCGCGCGGGGCTGGTACTGGGAAACCTGTCCTATCCCACGCCCACGGGGGCGGCTCTGGCCGAGCACGTCTGGCTGTCCGCCCAGCGGCCCTCGCTCCGTGACGCCTTGCTGACGGGAGGGCGCCGGCAGCGGCCCGACGCCCGCAATCGCTTCTCGTCCGGGCTGCCCGCCCGGCTCGCGGCCCGGGCCCTCGGGCTGGGCGCGGGCGCCTGGTCCCTCGACGCCGCCTGCGCGTCGTCGCTGTACGCCGTCAAGCTGGCGTGCGACCGGCTGCACGACGGCACGGCGGACCTGATGGTGGCCGGTGCGGTCAGCCGGGCGGACCCTCTCTATCTGCACGTCGGCTTCTGCGGGCTGTCCGCGGCGAGCCGCACGGGGCGCAGCCGGCCCTTCCACCGGGACGCGGACGGGCTGGTGCCCGGTGAGGGCGCCGGGTTCGTCGCCCTGATGCGGCTGTCCGAGGTCCACGCCGCCCGTCTGCCCGTCCTCGGGGTGATCCGGGGGGTCGGGTTGTCCAACGACGGGCGCGGCAGCGGGCTGATCAGCCCGTCGGAGGAGGGCCAGGTCCGGGCCATGCGTCTGGCGTACGACGCGGCGGGCGTCGCGCCCGGGACCGTGTCGCTCGTCGAGTGCCATGCGACGGGGACGCCGGTCGGGGACGCGGTGGAGGCGCGCGGCATGGCCCGGGTCTTCGGGGCCGGTGACGACGTGCCCATCGGTTCGGTGAAGTCGAACGTCGGGCACCTGCTGGCCTCGGCAGGTGTGGCCGGGCTGCTGAAGGTGCTCGGCGCGCTGCGTGCGGGGGTCCGTCCGGCGACGCTCGGCGCGGAACGGCCGCTGGAGGCGCTGGCGGGTACGCCGTTGCGGGTGCTGACCGCGCCGGAACCGTGGTCCGGGCCGCGCCGGGCGGCGGTGAGCGCGTTCGGGTTCGGCGGGACCAACGCCCATCTGGTGGTGGACCTGCCGGACGGTGCCCCGGTGTCCGCCGTGTCGCGGCCGGTCCGCCCGGCCGCCACCGTACCGGCCCAGAATCGGGTGCGCCCGTCGCCGGGCGGCCGTACGCCGGTGGCGATCGTCGCCCTCGGCGCCCGGGTCGGCGACGGGACCGGTACGGAGGACTTCCGGCGGGCGGTGCTGGGCGGTGAGCGACGTGGCCCCGCGGCCGGGATCGCCGTGGAACTGAGGGACCTGTGCTTCCCGCCGCTGGCCCTGGAGCGAACGGTGCGCCATCAGCTCCTGGTGCTGGAGGCCGCCCGGGAGGCCGTCCGGTCGGTGTCCCTGCCCCGGGAGCGGACCATGGTGATCATCGGCATGGGGGTGGACCCCGAGGTGGCCCGGGCGGGTGCCCGCTGGAGGGTTCCGCACTGGCTGGAGCAGGCCGGGCTTGCCGCCACGCCCGAGTCGGCGGACCTCGCCCGGGACGCATTCCTTCCGCCCATGACCGCGGAGGGGGTGGTGGGCACCCTGCCGAACCTGGTGGCGAACCGGATCAGTACCCAACTCGACCTGGCGGGACCGGGTTTCGCGGTCTCGGCGGAAGAGGCGTCCGGGCTGGTGGCGCTGGAACTCGCGGCCCGGGCCGTCCGGTCGGGGGAGGTCGACGCGGCACTGGTCGGTGCCACCGACCTGTCCTGCGAGGCGGTGCACCAGGCCGCCCAGCGGGAACTCGGCCGCGAGGACGAACCGGGAGACGCCGCGGTCGTCCTGGTCCTCAAGTCCGTGGACTCCGCGCGCAGGGACGGCGACACCGTCGTCGCCCTGCTCGACGAGGACAGCGCCGACGCACCCGACGTGGTCATCGGGGACGGCCCTGACGCGGTGTTCGACCCGGCGTCGGCGTTCGGGCGCGCCCACGCCGCGTACGGGCTGGTCTCCGTCGCGGTCGCGGCGCTCTCGCTCCAGCACCGCGCCGTGCCGTGTCCGGGCCGTTCTGCGGACACCGCGGCCGTCGCGCACACCGCGATGGCCGCGGTGACCACGCTGGAAGGGCCCCCCGCGAGTGTCCGGCTGCGCGCGGGGGACGCCCGGCCGTGGCTGCGGGGCCCGGCTCCGCGCCTGCACGTCTTCTCCGGGGCCGACCGCCGGGCGGTGCTGGCCGCGCTGGAGTCCGGTACGGAGTCCGACGCCGGACCGGCCCGGCTGGCGCTCGTGGCCGACGACGACGCGTTGCCGGGCCACAAGGAGGCCGCCCGCCGCTGGCTGGCCGAGGGCGGGGCCCGTCCGGCCGGTGTGCTGTACCGTGACCGGCCGGTCACGGGGCAGACCGCGTTCGTGTACACCAACGGCTCGGCGGCGTACCCGGCCATGGGCCACGAACTGTTGCTCGCGTTGCCGTCGCTGGGCGAGGCCGTCCGTGCCAGGCACGGGGCGATCGGTGCACGACTGCGGTCCGGCGCGGGGCACGGAGTACTGGACCAGATCTGGGGCGCCTCCGAACTCGCCGTCCACCACACCGTGTTCACCCGGGAGGTGCTCGGGCTCCGGCCGGACGCCGCCCTCGGGTACTCCTCGGGCGAGTCGGCCGCCCTGGTGGCGCTGGGTGCCTGGCCGGACGCGGCAGGGCTGTACGACGCCACCCGGGACAGCGGTCTGTTCACGACCGAACTCACCGGTGAACTCCGGGCGGTGCGGCGCCACTGGGAGCGTCTGGGTATCGAGGGCCGCCGCTGGTCGAGCTATCTGGTCAGTGCGCCCCTGGAGGCAGTCCGCGCGGAGCTCGCGGCCGAGGTCGCCGTCCATCTGATGGCGTTGAACGCGCCCGGAGTCTGTGTCATCGGCGGCGAGTCCCGGGCGTGTGCGGCCGTCGTGGCCCGGATCGGCGCCGACCGCGCGATCGAGCTCGACTACGACATGGCCGCCCACGCACCGGAGTTGGCGGATATCCGAGAGCTATGGCGTGCGGTCCACCATCGTCCGACCGTCGACGTGCCCGGTGTACGGTTCTACAGCGGGGCCACCGGGCAGGCGTACCGGCCGACGGCCGAGCGGGCCGCCGAGGCGCTCACCGCGCAGGGACTTCACACGATCGACTTCGCGGCCACGGTCGAGCAGGCGTGGGCCGACGGTGTCCGGGTCTTCGTGGAGCACGGGCCGCGCAAGCTGTGCACCGGCTGGATCAAGCGGGTACTCGGCGACCGGGACCATGTGGCCGTCGCACTCGACGCGCCGGGCGACACCCGGCTGCGGCAGCCCTGCCTGGCGGTGGCCGAACTCGTCGTCGCGGGCGTGCCGGTACACGCCGACGCGTTGTTCTCCCAGCTCGCGGAAGCCGCCACGGAGCTCTCGCGTCCCGGGCCCACCGTCACCGTTCCCCTGCCCGCGCCTCCCTGTCTGCCGCCACTGGAGCCGGCCCTGGTGACCCTGCCCAGGGCCCCCGAACTGGCGCCGGTACCGGACCGGGAGCCCGACCGGTCCGAAGCACCGGACAACCCTGCCGTACCCCGCCCCGGTACTGCGGGGCCGCGTGCCCGGCCCGACGTCCGGGCGACCGGCACCGACGGGCGTGAACCGCGGTTGGGAGCCCGCGCCGCAGTCCTGCGGCAGAGCCGACGGGTCGCCGCGCTGCACCAGGAGATCACCGCCGGGCACACCGAGGCCCATCAGCGATTCCTGCGGCTGTCCGCTCTCGCCGTCACCGCGCTGCGGAGCACCGTCCCCGATCCGGTACAGACCCCGAGGCCCCCTGTACCGCGTCCGAGCACCGGGCCGCCCCCGGTCCACGTACCACCCACGCCGCGCTCGGCGCTCCTGCCCGCTCCCCCACCGGAAGCAGCGCCCGCACCACCCCTGAGGCCGGGGCCGAAGTTCGACCGCGCCCAGTTGGAACATCTCGCCTCCCGGGAGATCTCCACACTGTTCGGCCCACGGTTCGCCGAACAGGACGGGTACGCGGTGCAGACGCGACTGCCCGGGCCGCCGCTGCTGTTCGCGGACCGGGTCACCGGTATCGACGCCGTGCCGGCGGCGCTCGCCGCGCCCGGCCCGGTGCGCACCGACGGCAGGATGTGGACGGAGACCGATGTCCGGCCCGACAGCTGGTACCTGGACTCCACCGGACGTATGCCGGCCGGCCTCCTGATCGAGGCGGGCCAGGCGGATCTGCTCCTGCTCAGCTGGCTGGGCGTGGACCTCCTCAACCGGGGGAAGCGCGCCTACCGGCTGCTGGGCTGCGAGGTGACGTTCCACGGCAGCCCGCCGGTGGCGGGCGACACCCTGCGCTACGAGATCCACATCGACGGCCACGCGGAGCACGAAGGCATCCGGCTGTCCTTCTTCCACTACGACTGTTACGTGGACGGCGAACTCCGGCTCAGCATCCGTGAGGGCCAGGCCGGTTTCTTCACCCCCGAGGAGCTCGCCGGCAGCGGCGGTGTGCGGTGGGATCCCGCCGAGCGGCCGCCCGGCGACGACCTCCCGCTCGATCCGCCCGCAGTGCGCTGCGGACGCACCCGCTTCGACGAGGACCAGGTGCGGGCCCTGGCCCAGGGGCGGCCGGCGGACTGCTTCGGCCCCGGCTGGGAGGCGACGGCGGCCCATGTCCGCTCACCCCGGCTCGACGACGGCACACTGCGGTTGCTCCACGAGGTGACCGCGTTCGACCCGGCCGGAGGGCCGTGGGGCCGCGGCTACCTGCGGGCCGAGACCCCGCTGTCGCCGGACGACTGGTTCTTCGCCGGGCACTTCAAGAACGACCCGTGTATGCCGGGCACCCTGATGCTCCAGTGCGGTCTCCAGGCGATGGCGTTCTATCTGACCGCCATGGGCTACACCGTGGACCGGGACGGCTGGCGGTTCGAGCCCGTCAGCGGTCACCCCTGCACGGCGATGTGCCGCGGCCAGGCGACTCCGGCCGGCCGGCGGGTCGTCTACGAGGTGTTCGTGCGCGGTGTCTCGGCCGGGCCGGTGCCGACGCTGTACGCCGATGTGCTGGGCTCGGTGGACGGGGCGCGAGCGTTCCTGGGCCGGGACGTCGCGCTGCGGCTCGTACCCGCCTGGCCGCTGTCGCACTGGCGGCACTCGGGCCCGCCCGTCGTACAGGGCACCGGCAGGCCGGTGCCGCTCCCGATGCTCGGCGGGCTGGCCGGGCACCGGGAGAGGAAGGCGGTGGCGACGGCGGCCGATGGACTCCCCTTCGACTACGCCTCGTTGCTGGCGTGTGCCTGGGGCAGACCGAGTGAGGCGTTCGGTACCGCGTACGTGCCCTTCGACAGCACCCGCAGGGTCGCCCGGCTTCCCGGTCCCCCGTACCACTTCATGAGCCGGATCGTCTCGGTGGACGGTCCGCAGGGCGGTATGCGGGAGGGCAGCAGTGTCGTCGCGGAGTACGACGTGCCCGAGCGGGCCTGGTACTTCGAGCAGAGCGGCGGCCGTACGATGCCGTTCGCGGTCCTGATGGAGATCGCTCTGCAACCCTGCGGGTGGCTGGCCTCCTACGTGGGCAGCGCGCTGACCACCGACACGGATCTGCTGTTCCGCAACCTCGACGGGACGGGAACCGTCACCGGTGAGGTCACTCCGGTGACGGGTACGATCCGCACCCATGCCGAACTGACGCGTGTCTCGCAGAGCGCCGACGTGATCATCGAGTCGTTCCGGGTGAGGTGCACGGCCGATGGCGTGCCGCTGTTCGAACTCTCCACGGTCTTCGGCTACTTCCCGCCCTCGGCCTTCGAACACCAGCAGGGCCTCACGACGTCGGCCGAGGCCCGGGCCCGTCTCGACGAGCCCTGCGACCGGGTGGTCGATCTGACCGCCCGGCCCGCTCGTTACTGCGCCGGGCAGCCACGACTGCCGGGCCCCATGCTGCTGATGCTCGACCGGATCACCGGTTCCTGGCCGGACGGGGGCAGCAGGGGGCTCGGGCGGCTGCGGTCGGAGAAGGACGTGGTCGCGGACGAGTGGTTCTTCCGGGCCCATTTCTTCCAGGACCCGGTGCAGCCGGGATCGTTGGGAGTCGAGGCCATGTGTCAGCTGCTCCAGTACCACCTGCTCGAGAGCGGCGCGGCGGACGGCATTCCACACCCCCGGTTCGAGCCGGTGCTGCCCGGCCGCGAGATGGCCTGGACGTACCGCGGCCAGATCACCCCGGCCAACCGGCTGATCCGGGTGGACCTGGACATCGTGGAGAGCGGCACGGACGCGCGGGGGCCCTACGCGAGGGCGGACGCGTCGCTGTGGGGCGACGACACGTGCATCTACCGGGTGCGCGGGCTGGGCATGCGTGTGGTGTCCGACGCGGATCGCGGTCCCTCACCCGCTCCATGACGCGAGTGTCCGTTCGAGGGCCGGGCACTCGCGACGGTCGCCCGCGGCACACCTGATGCCCACTCAGTGAGAAAACGCGTCACGACTGACGGGACAGCGAAGTTGTCTGTGGCCGGGGAGGGCATGGACATGAGTAGGAGCCGATGAAACCATCCGACGGATGGCCGATGACAAGGGACAACGTGCCTCGATCTGGCACAACCGCGCATTCCTGCTGTTATGGAGCGGCCAGACGGTCAACGAGATGGGGTCGCAGATTACCGTTCTCGCCCTCCCGTTGGTCGCGGTCGTGCTGCTGGATGCCTCCGCGCTACAGGTCGGGCTGTTGGCTGCGGCGGAGACGAGTGCGTACCTCCTGGTGGCTCTGCCGGCCGGGGCCGTGGTGGACCGGGTCGCCAAACGGCGGCTGATGATCTGGTGCGATGTTGCACTGTTCCTGGTGATCGGCTCTGTTCCGCTCACCCACGCCGCCGGAGCCCTGACGATCGCCCAGCTCTACGCCGTCGCGCTGGCCTCCAGCGTGCTCTCGGTGTTCTTCGCGGTCGCCTACCAGGCCTACCTGCCTGTGGTTCTCGAACACCACCAACTCCTGGACGGCAACGGTAAGCTCGCCACCTCCCGGTCGGTCGCGCAGGTCGCCGGGCCCAGTACGGGCGCGGGGCTGGTGACGCTGGTCGGCGCCGCGGGGGCGATGGCGGCGGATGCGGTCTCCTTCGCCTTGTCGGCGAGCACGCTGACGGCGATCCGCTCCCCCGAGCCCCTTCGGCCCCGGACCGAAACCGGCCCGCGGCCCACGCTGCGGTCGCAGATCCGTGAAGGGCTCGACCACGTCGTCCGCGATCCCATCCTGCGGAACTCGGTGGCGTTCACCGGCAGCGCCAACTTCTTCGTCATCATCGTGGAGACCCTCGGCCCGGTTTTCCTGATCCGCACGCTGCACCTGCGCCCCGGACTGGTCGGTCTGCTCCTCGCGCTGGGAGCCGTCGGCGGGGTGGCGGGCGGCGTGGCGGCGCGCCACCTCGCCGCCACGTTCGGATCCGCGCGGATCAGCTGGATCTCGATGACCGTGCTGTCGCTGCCCGGGCTGCTGATCCCCATGGCCGGATCCGGCTGGTGGGTGCTGCTGTTCGGCCTCGGCTGGATCTCGTGGACCTTCTCCTCCACTGTCGCGGGCATTTCGCTGACCAGTTACCGCCAGGCCGCCTGCCCACCGGAGATGCTCGGCCGGGTCAGCGCCGCCGCACGCTGGATCACCTGGGGCACCCTTCCGCTGGGCGGCCTGGCCGGTGGCGGGCTCGCCACCGCCCTCGGCGTCCGGACGACCTTGTGGATCGCCGTCATCGGTGGTTGCTGCGCGGGCCTGTGGCTGTTCTTCTCGCCCTTGCGGAGCTTGCACGACATCCCTCTCGGAGCGTCCGGAACCGAAGCCGGAGCCGTCGTCGAAGAGTCGTAGGACCAGGAACGAGCGTCGTCGAAGGAAGTCACACGGTCATGGCGTGCGCGCAGGCCCGGACGGACCTGACGCCGATGTCGGGTGACACCAGGACAGCCCTGCCAGGTCTCCTCGGTAGGCGCTCCGCAGACGGGTGGTGGCCGCTCAGGGCACCGCCGTTCCGCGGTAGTCCGGCCGAGGCGGGAGCCCGGGCAACACCGTGGACGTGGCCCGCGGCCGCGTGTCGGCGGGTTGCTTCTGCACCGGACGGCCGGCGAGGGCCGCGACGATGTCGGATGCGGTGAGCACCCCGGCGAGACGTCCGTCTTCCTCCAGCACCGGCAGGGCGTCGGCTTCGGTACAGCTCATGAGTTCGGCTGCGTGGCGTACGGTCTGCTCGACCTGGACACGCGCCGGCCTGCGGACCGGCAGGAGGTCGCCCACGCGCACGCCGGACAGCGAGGCGGCCGGTGCCGCACAGGCGACCGCCACGTCGGCCCTGTCCAGCAGGCCGGCACAGCGACCGTCCGGATGCACGACCGGGAGATGACGGGAGCCGGATCGCTCCAGCAACTCCCAGGCCACGAGCACGGTTTCTTCGACATCGATCGTGACCACAGCGGTGCACATCACGACGGCGACCGTCCGCTCCATGACCGCCGGCTCATCGTGGTCCGCCACCGGCTGATGCTCCTCCATGACCGCCTCCTTCTTTTCTGCCGGGCCCGCCACGGCGTCACGGCGAGGGCGTCGGCTTGCCCTCCTCCGCGGTGTGGTCACCGTCCTCCGGCCGCTGTTGGCGTCGGAGTACGTCGAGGACCACGGAGCCATCGACGGTCTCGCGGGTGGTGAGCAGTGCGGCAAGGGTGTGCAGCGCCTCCCGGTGGTCGCTCAGCAGAGCCACCGCACGTTCCTCGGCCTCCCGCAGCAGGCGGGCGGTCTCCTCGTCGACGATGCGTTGGGTCTGCTCGGAATAGGGCCGGTGCAGAGAGTCCTCGGCACTTTCGCCACCGAGGTAGCGGGAGGCCCCGGAGCCGTATCCGATGGGGCCGAGGGCCGGGGACAAGCCGAACTCGCGAACCATCCGTGCGGCGAGCTGGGTGGCGCCGGCCAGGTCGTCGGCGGCACCGGTCGAGCCCTCGCCGAAGACGACCAGTTCGGCCGCGCGGCCGCCGAGCCGGACGGTCAGCAGATCGGTCAGATAGCCCTCGCTGTACAGGTGCCGTTCGGCCTCAGGGAGCTGCTCGGTGGCACCCAGCGAGGGCCCGGCGGGCAGAATGGTGACCTTGGCGACCGGGTCGGCGTGCTCGCACAGGGCCGCCATGAGCGCGTGTCCGGATTCGTGGACGGCCACGGCGTGCCGCTCCTCGGGCAGCAGGGCGTTGGTGGACTCCCGCCGCCCCAGCAGCAGCCGGTCGCGGGCCTCGCCGAGCCCTTGGGCGTCGATGACGGCGCCCCCTGCCCGGACGGCGTTGATGGCGGCCTCGTTGACCAGATTGGCAAGGTCGGCGCCGGAGAAGCCGGGCGTGGCCCGGGCAACGGTGTCCCAGTCGACGTCCGGTGCCAGGGTCTTGCCGCGGGCGTGGACGGCCAGGATGGCCGCCCGTTCGGCCTGGTTGGGCAGGGGCACGGTGACGTGCCGGTCGAAGCGGCCGGGGCGCAGCAGCGCCGGGTCCAGGGCCTCGGGCCGGTTGGTCGCCGCCAGCACGACGATGCCGCTGCTCTGGTCGAAGCCGTCCATCTCGGCGAGGAGCTGGTTGAGGGTCTGCTCGCGTTCGTCGTTGCCGCCCATCCGGGTAGCCGCGCCACGACGGCTGCCGACCGCGTCGATCTCGTCGATGAAGATGATCGAGGGGGCCCGTTTGCGCGCGTCTGCGAAGAGGTCGCGCACCCGGGAGGCCCCGACACCGACGAACATCTCCACGAAGGCCGAGCCGGTCACGGACAGGAACGGAACCTCCGCCTCACCGGCCACCGCGCGGGCGATGAGGGTCTTGCCGGTGCCTGGCGGGCCCACCATGATCACCCCACGCGGTCCCTTGGCTCCCGCGACCGCGTAGCGCTCGGGGTTGCGCAGGAAGTCGACGATCTCACTGATCTCCTGCTTGACGCCCTCGTAGCCCGCGACGTCCTCGAAGCGGGTGGTCGGCCGCTCGGTCTCGATGATCTTGGTGCGGGCCCGCCCGATGGCGCTGAGCCCCCCGCCCAGTGTCCTTGCCGCCTGGCGGCCGGTCCACATGAACAGACCGACGATCAACAGCAGCGGCAGGAACAGCGCCAGCAGTGTCCCGAGGGGGCTGCCGCCGCTGCTCCGGGACGCGGTGATCTCCACATGCTTGGACTGCAGCTGCTGCTCCAGGCTGCTGTTGCCCAATGCGGTGGGTATCCGCGTGGTGAATGTCTTGCCGTCCTTGAGGGTTCCCTTGATCGCGCCCTTGTCGTCGATGTCAACCGTCTTGACCTGGCCGACGTCCACCTTGCCGACGAAGTCGCTGTACGACAGCGACGTGCCCCCCTGCGGGGAGGGAGCCCGCATCAGCACCACGAGCAGCAGGATCAACGCGGCGACGGGCAGCAGCCAACGGGACCAGGAAGGTCCCGGCGAAGGCGCCGACGGCTTGGGCGCCTCGCGCGGGGGCCCCGGTTTGGCCGAGCGTGACAGATGCCTGTCTGGCAGACGAACTGATGTGATCACCGGACGGCTCCCTTGGCGGAAGGACGAACCTCGGTCGAGACCGTTCCCGCAATGCGAAGATGCGTTGCAGGTGGGCGTCCCACTTCCAGGATCGAGCCCTTCTCCCTCATCGGCAGCAGCGAACGCGCCCCGTCGCGGCCCGGTCACGCGTGGTCCCGTTCCGAAGGGGGCGGAACACTGGGGTGCACAGCTCGCGGCGGCCCGGCCCAGGATCGCCACCATGGAGCGGATGCACCGCACGGCCCGGCACGAATCGGCACCACCCCTGTTTTCGACAAGGAGTATCCGTGAATCTGCCCCTGGACCCGTCGGTGGCCGGCGCGCTGGCCGCTGTCTCAGTCACCGTCGAGGACGTCGTGGAATGCACGCCGCTGGCGGGAGGCACGTACAACACTCTGGTGCGAGTGGCTCTGCGCGACGGCCGGCGCTGGGTGGTGAAACTCCCGCCCGCCGACGAAGGCATCTCGGCCCTTTCGTACGAACACGACCTGCTGCGCGGCGAGTGCGTGTACTACCGGGCCGCGGCCGAGGCCCCCGGGGCACCGGTACCGCGGGTGGTACATACGGCACTCGCCGACGACCGCCCGGTCGTGTCGAGCCTCGTCATGACGGAGTGTCCCGGGACCCCGTGGAGCGAAGTCGACGCCTGCCTGGAGCCAGGCGAACGCACACGACTACGCACGGAGTTGGGCGAGACTGTCGCACGGCTGCACGCCGTGACCGGGGACGGATTCGGGTACCCCTCCCGTCCGTTCGGGCCTCTCGCGCCGACCTGGCGGCAGGCCTTCACCGCGATGACGGACGCCGTCCTCGTCGACGCCGAGCGCTACGACGCACGCCTCCCGCGCCCCGTGACCGCCGTGCGCAGGGTGCTCGCATCTGCGGCGGGCGTGCTGGACCACGTCACCCGGCCCGCGCTCGTCCACTTCGACCTGTAGCCCGGCAACCTGCTGCTCGACGGCGCGCCCGGCGTCCGGACCATCGGCGGCGTCATCGACGGGGAGCGCATGTTCTGGGGCGACCCAGTCGCCGAGTTCGTCTCTCTCGCCCTGTTCGACGACATCGAGCGGGACGATGCCTTCCTGGCCGGGTACGCGAGGCCACGCGGGGAGACCGGGTTCACCGACTCCATGCGTCTGCGCCTGAACCTGTACCGCTGCTATCTCTACCTGATCATGCTCGTCGAGGCGGTCCCCCGCCGTTACTCACGTGAGCAGCATGCCTGGACCTGGCTCCACGCGGGTCGCAGCCTGACGGAGGCGCTGGGTGCGGTGGAGACTGCCGTGGGGAGCCGACCGTGATCGCGCCGCCCCCGGCGCCGGGCCGACCGCCGACACCAGGTCCCGGCCCGAGGAGGTTGATCACCCGGCTGAATCGGCAGGCCAGAAATTCAACACCTCACCGCCGATCACTTTGAGTCACATGTCGGATTGCCAGGGTGACAGGCCGGCTCCATGATGAAGGCATTGAGAGCGACTGGGTGGCAGGCACTCATCGGGCGACCCACTCACCGGCGTCGAAACGCAGGTGAACCCGGTATCGACAACCGCCGCCCTCGTTCGCACGGCAAGGAGGTCCTCCACATGTCCGTCGCTTCCGTATAGCCGGCACTCCACCTGCTCAAGGTCGTAATTTCCGAGGCGTGACGAGTCCGCCCGACGGCACAGGACCTCCTCCAACGAGGCTGCACACACGGGTCCACGAGACGGAGAAAAACGGTTTCCGCCAAGCGGAATCCGCCTCCGAGATGCCGTTCAACACTGACGCCGCAACTCGGCCATACAAACACTCGAACTCGTCTCCTCCCCTCAACCTGCCCCGGCCGGGCATTCGGATCCCATCGTCACCCCCACCCGCCTCACCTCCACACGATGCAAGCCGAACACCCAGGAGGATTCACCATGTCGGAAATATGTTCCCCGTACTCTCGGCGGGATTTTCTCTCCACCTCGGCCGCCGTGACAGCCGGAGCAGTCGCCGGATCCTTCGGCATGTTCACGCCCTGGGCTCAGGCAACCGAAGCCCGAGGTGCCCCCTCGGGAAGTGACACCGATCCGTCAGCGGACGGGACCATCCGCCCCTTCTCCGTCCATTACCCGGAGAAGGATCTGGCCGATCTCCGTCGGCGCGTCCTGGCCACACGCTGGCCCGACAAGGAGACCGTCGCGGATCAGTCGCAGGGCACTCAACTCGCTACGGTTCAGGCACTCGCACGCTACTGGGCGTCGGACTACGACTGGCGCAAGGTCGAGGCGAAGCTGAACGCCGTACCGAACTTCATCACCCGGATCGACGGGCTGGACATTCACTTCCTCCACGTCCGCTCGAAGCACAAGAACGCTCTCCCGTTGATCGTCACGCATGGATGGCCCGGTTCGATCATCGAGCAGATGAAGATCATCGAGCCGCTCACCAATCCCACGGCACACGGCGGGACGGCATCGGACGCTTTCCATCTGGTGATTCCCTCGATGCCGGGCTACGGATTCTCCGGCAAACCGACCACCACCGGCTGGAACCCCGAGCGCATTGCACGCGCCTGGGCAGAACTGATGAAGCGCCTCGGATACAAGCGCTATGTGGCACAGGGCGGCGACTGGGGCGCACTCATCTCAGACTTCATGGCCGTGCAGAGGCCTGCGGGACTGATCGGCATTCACACCAACATGCCCGGGGCGGTTCCGCCCGCCCTCGACAAGGCCATCCAAGCCGGCAACCCGGTTCCGTCCAATCTGTCGGCGGACGAAAAGCGCGCGGTCGAAGAACTGGAATCCTTCTTCAGGCATCATCTCGCCTACGCCCAGATGATGGGCACCCGCCCGCAGACACTGGCCGCTCTGGCGGATTCGCCCGTCGGAATGGCAGCCTTCCTGATCGACCACGACACAGCCAGCCTGAAGCTGATCTCCAGGGTCTTCGCCGGGCACACCGAAGGCCTGTCGCGGGACGACATCCTCGACAACGCCACGCTCTACTGGCTGACGAACACCCCGATTTCCTCGGCCCGTCTCTACTGGGAGAGCAAGGCATCCATCTTCGGCGTCAAGGGCGTCTCCCTCCCGGTCGCCGTGAGCGTCTTCCCCGACGAGATCTACCAGGCTCCGAAGAGCTGGGTGGAAAAGGCGTACCCCCACCTCATCTACTACAACAGGCCGCCGAAGGGAGGCCACTTCGCAGCCTGGGAGCAGCCCCGCCTCTTCACAGAAGAACTCCGCGCCGGCTTCCGCTCCCTTCGCTAGCCTCGATCTTTCGTGAAGGTCCGTCGATGGTCTCGGCGGACCTTTTCGTTTTCCGGGGGGCGGGTGATCGGCAGGCCGGGGGGCCCGCCTCTCGATGAACTCGTTCATATGTCTACTCGACAGCTTCCTGACCTTCGACTACGGAAGTCAGGCCGTCCAGGAGTGCTTTGAGGCCGAATGCGAAGAGAGCGTCGAGGTTCAGGTCATAGCCGTCCTCGAAGGATCCGACCACCTTGGCGAAGGTGGGGAAGCGGTCGGATTCCACCAGTTCCCGGAGGGCGGGGGCGCGGCTGTCCATCCACTGGTCCTCCGACTGCCCCGTGGCCGCTTCGGCGTGCGCTTCCATCTCCAGGTGCACAGCCAGGCCCTGGACATGGCTGTAGAGCAGCACGTGGATGTCGAACAGTGTGGTGAGATCGAGCCTGTGGCCATCGAGGGCTCGCAGCATCCACTCGCCGTGGACCATCAGGTTGGGCACGAGCAGAGGGCGGGTGAGAGAGCCGATCTGGGCCAGCCACGGGTGCTTGCGGTAGACCGCCCACAAGGTCCGAGCACCCAGTTCGATGCGGGAACGCCACTCTTCGGGGGCGTCGGCGGGGTAGGACACCTCACCGAATGCGGTGTCGGCCATGAGCAGGACGAGGTCGTCCTTGCTGGGGACGTACCGGTAGGTCGACATGGCGGCGACGCCGAGCCGTGCGGCAACGCCACGCATGGAGAGCGCAGGCAGTCCTTCGGCATCGGCGATGTCTATGGCCGTGCGGACGATCCGGTCAAGACTCAGTTCCTGCTCGGGGTCCGGGGCGGGTGACGGACGCCTGCGGGCCGGCGCGGCGGGGGTCTTTCCGGCGACGACCGTGCCGATCCGAGGTCGGGCCTCGACAAGTCCTTCCAGTCGCAGGGTGGTCAGAGCCTTGGTGGCGGTGGCGAGTGCGACGCCCCATTCCCCGGCAATCTGCCGGATCGAGGGAACTCGGTCCCCGGGGGCGAGTTCACCGTCCGCGATGCGCCGCCGGATCGCGGCGACGATGCGCAGATAGGGCGGATCACCAGCCGCACCTGTGGCCTTCGTCACGTCCTACCGCCTCCCGTCCTGTACTAGGACAGAGACTAACAGCGGCAATGCCGAACGAAAGTCATCTGGCCTAGTACAGGACCGGCATTTGACCAGTTGAAGGGGCTCTGTGCACCACGTACGTTCTGGTGCGTACACCGTACGCACCACGGTAGGCGTTTCTCATGCAGACTGCACTCATCTCCGGAGGCGGAATCGCCGGGCCCGTCCTCGCCTACTGGCTGCGCCGTCACGGCTTCGCGCCCACCGTCGTCGAACGCGCCCCGGGCCCACGCCCCGGCGGCCAGGCCGTGGACATCCGCGGCGTCGCACTCGACGTCGTGGACCGGATGGGCCTGCTGGAGCAGGCGAGCCGCGTACGTACCCGGATGCGCGGCATGTCGATCCTCGACCCCGACGGCCACGAGGTCGACCGCTCCACCGAGGCGACCTTCAGCAGCGGCCGGCTCGACAGCGAGGACATCGAGGTGCTGCGCGAGGACCTGATACGGATCGTGCACGAGCACACGCGAGCAGACGTCGAGTACCTCTTCGGCGACAGCATCACCGCACTCGAAGAAGACGAGAACGGCGTGCACGTGGACTTCGCGCAGGGGCCTTCCCGCACCTTCGACCTCGTGGTCGGGGCCGACGGCCTCCACTCCACCGTACGGCGCCTGGTGTTCGGCCCGGAGGAGCGTTTCGCGCACCACCTGGGCAGCTACCTCTCGGTGTTCAGCTCGGCCAACTACCTCGCCCTGGAGGACTGGCAGATGTGGCTGCGGGACGGCGACACGGGCTTCGGCATCATGCCCGTACGCGGCAACACCGAACTCAGGATCGCCTTCGGCTTCGAGTCCGCCCCACTCCCCCACGACGTCCGCGAAGGAGGCGCCCTGCGGCAGTTCGTCGTGGACAAGCTCGCATCGATGCGGTGGGAAGGCACCCGCCTGGCTGAGGCTGCCCGGAAGGCGCCCGACTTCTACTGCGACGCCATGGCCCAGATTCGCATGGACCATTGGTCGCGGGGCCGGGTGACCCTGCTCGGAGACGCCGGCTACTGCCCTTCCCCTCTCTCGGGTCAGGGCACCAGCCTGGCCCTGGTCGGCGCCCACGTGCTGGCCGACTGCCTTGCCCAGGCCAACGGCGACCACCGCATCGCCTATGCCCGTTACGAACGACGCATGCGCCCCTTCGTCACCCTCAACCAGGCCCTGGCCACCGAGAACGCCGGCGGACCCGCCTCGGAGGAATCCGTGGCACACGCCAAGAGAGCCCTCTCGTTGGACAGTTGATCCCCGCCCCGAACGGGCATGGCCGGATCATCGCCCGGAGGACCACGGACACGCCCGCCGCCTTCAGCTACGCGCCCGGCGAACGGCCGCACCTCTCGGCCGCTTTCGCCCCACAGTGGTGACCATGCTGAACCGAGTAGCCGTCCTGTCCGACATCCACGGAGTGCTGCCGGCCCTGGAGGCCGTGCTCGCCGAACCAGAAGTGCGCACCGCCGACCGCGTGGTGCTCATCGGCGACATCGCCGCCGGTCCGCAACCGGCGCAGGTTCTCGACCTGCTGACCGGTCTCGGCGACCGCGTCATCTGGATCAGCGGCAACGCCGACCGTGAACTCGTGGAATACCGCCGAGGGCAACGCGACTCCATCCCCGACCCGATCGCCCCCTGGGCAGCCGCGCAACTTCGCGAGGACCACCTGGACCTTCTCGGCTCGTTGCCCCAGTCGGTCTCCCTGCCCGTAAAGGGCCTGGGAAAGGTGCTGTTCTGTCATGCCACCCCTCGTGACGACGAGGAGGTGGTCCTGGTCGACTCCCGCCTCGATCGCTGGAAGGAAGTCTTCGACGGACTCGACGCCGACGTCCGCACCGTGGTCTGCGGCCACACCCACATGCCGTTTGTCCGTCTGGCCCACGGCCGACTTGTGATCAACCCCGGCAGTATCGGGATGCCCTACGGAAGAACCGGAGCACACTGGGCCGTCCTGGGCCCCGGTGTCGAACTCCGCACCACCGACTTCGACATCGAGGCCGCCACCACCCAGCTCTGCCAGGACTCCTCCTACCCCGAAATCGTCGAGTGGGCCGACTACTTCCTGCACGCTCGTGCGACCGACGCCGACGCCCTCGCAGCCTTCGCCCCACGGGACGGGCGCGACCACAGCCCGTGATCCCCGTCCCCTTCCAAAGCAGCGGAAGCCGGAAGCCGACCTGCACGATCAACGGCGCTCAACGATCCCGCCCCCTGGACGAGCCGATCCGAAGCGATCGTCATGAGGCTTGTCGATGCCCCCAGGGACTATTCGATGGCTCCGGGACGTCCTCGTCTGTTTGTATGCGGCCATGAGCACTGAACTTCCAGCCGGCTACGACATATCCGCTGACGCCGCCCGTCTCGACCATGCGGTCATCCACCAGTGGCTTTCCGAAGACTCGTACTGGGCCCTGGGCCGGACCCGGGAGAAGCAGGAAGCGGCCATGGCCCACTCGCTGAACTTCGGGGTGTACGAGAGCGCCACCGGTGTTCAGGTCGGTTACGCCCGCGTGATCACCGACCAGGCCACGTTCGCGTGGTTGTGCGACGTCTTCATCGCTCGCGACAGCCGGGGCAAGGGCCTGGGGCACGCCCTGGTCACTGCCGTCTGCGAGCACCTTGCACCCTATGGACTGCGCCGCGTGATGCTGGCCACCGCGGACGCACACGCGGTCTATGCCAAGGTGGGCTTCGCGCCGCTGGAGAAGCCGGAGATATGGATGTCGCTCGGCGGGCAGTAGGAGATCCCTCCTGCGCGGCCCCGCCGGGGGCGGGCTCAGAGGTGTCCACCGCTCGGGGACAGGTCCCGGGGCCGCGGCTTCAGAGGGTGAAGAGCCTGGGATTCCTACGAACGTATTCGGCCACTCCTGAAGGAGGTCGCCCGATCACCTGCTGGACCCCCTCTGCCTTCCGGTCGTACCGGTTCTCCGCGTGAAGGCGAGCCATGGTGGTGATGTGCTGGAAGGCGTGGTCGGGCAGCCCCAGCGGCCTGAGGTCGTCGTCGATCCATTCCTGGAGGGGAACGTCGGTGTACCCGACCGGTCGGCCCAGGGCCGTGGAGACCTCCGCCGCCATGGCGGCGACGTCCTCCGAGCGCGGGCCGGTCAGCTCGTAGATCCTGCCGATGTGCGGGGCCGGGTCGGCCAGGATCTCCTCCACCACCGCGGCGACGTCGCCGGCCGCCACCGGGGAGGTTTTCGCCTCGCCGAAGGGCAGTCTGATGGTTCCGTGCTGCGCGATCGAGGAGAAGCCGGCCCTGAACAGGGGGTTCTCCATGAAGACGGTGGGCCTGAGCTGGACGACGGGCAGGCCCGACCAGTCGAGGACCTGCTCCACCAGCCACTGCTGCCGCTGTTGCAGCGACTCGGAGGTGCTGGTGAGGTCCATCTCGGAGACAGTCAGCTGCGACATGTTCACGAATGCTTGCAGGCCTCCGTACGCACGCGCGACGGCCGCCACCGTCACGGCAGCCTGCAGATACTGCGCCGACACGCTCATGCCGAAGTACATGCGTGCACAGCCGTCCAGGGCATCGGCGATGTCGCCCGCGTGCGTCAGGTCTCCGACGACGACCTCGGCGCCGGTCTCGCGCAGCGCCTGTGCCCGCTCGTCGTCGCGACGCACCATGGCCCGAACGGGCAGGTCCCGGCGCCGAAGGCCCTCAACCACGGATCGTCCGACAGCGCCGACACTGCCCGCCGCGCCGGTCACCAGAATGGGAGGCGCGCCGAATTCTCGGGTGCGGTTCATAGGCGCAGCGTGCGATGCGCACGCTGCCTCCGCAACCGGGCCCGGCGAAGCCCTGTGCGGGTGACGTCGCGTCCGGTGCTTGTACTCCGGGAACCGAGGCAGAGCCTCACCGTCACTGGTACTCCAGCCGCACTTGTGATCCTGGCTGGGATGTCAGTTGTGGCGTCGTGGCTGGTGCGCGCTTGGCGGCCGACAGCACAGCCGCGCGGAGCACGCTCAGCTGCTGGAGCGCGCGGGCCTGCGGCTGACCCGTGTCGTGCCCACCGCCACAGGGACCGCCATCGTCGAGGCGAAGGCGAAGGCGAAGGCGAAGGCAGCGTAGCGGGACCTATCGGCCGGGTGACGTACTGCCTGGAGACGATGGTGCGCGGCGGCCTGACCGCCGACCGGGTGAGCGTGCTGGTCATCAATGAGGTGCCGTCTCTGTGAATGCGGATGGCACCTTCGAGGGGATGCTGCAGAGGGCCCGGGGCCGGGTGCTGGAGACCAGGCCGGTGCTGCTGGTCCGCATCAGCTCGGATCTGTCGATGACGAAGGCGCTGAACAGCTACGCGCGGCCCCTTCCACCAGCGAGGCCGGAAGATGGCCGCGATCGGCAGCGGCGAGCGGACCTTCGCCAACATCGCCCGCGCGGCCGGCGGGATCGGCGCCAGCCCCTGGCAGACGCATCGTCCGCCGGGCTCGCTGCCGCCCGAGCCAATAGCCGTCGATGGCCAGTGACATTTGTCCTGGCCGATTACCCACATACAGCTCTGCCGTGGCCCCGGTCCGCGTCCATACCCTCGCCGCATGGGAAATACCGACATCCGTACTCCCGCACCTGTCGTCGACCTCGCAGGGGCCGTGAAGTTCTTCGACAACGGCGTGCGCGCGGTGGCCGGGCTGGACTTGACTGTGACCCGCGGTGAGGTGGTGGCGGTACTGGGGCGCAACGGAGCAGGCAAGTCGACCACCATCGGCTTGCTGCTGGGCCTCATGGAACCCAGCGCGGGCAGAGTGGAGCTTTTCGGCGGGAGTCCCGAACAGGCGGTGCGTGACGGGCGAGTCGGGGCCATGCTGCAGGAAGGCCGGCCGCTCACCCGGGTGACGGTGCGAGAGCTGCTGTCGTTCACGGCCCGCCGCTATCCCTGTCCCCTCCGGGTCACCGAAACCCTTGAACTCGCCGGACTGACGCAGCTGGCGGACCGTAGGGTGGACAGGCTTTCGAGCGGTCAGGCGCAGCGGGTGCGGTTCGCCCTGGCGATGGCCGGCGCGCCGGAGCTCATCGTGCTGGATGAGCCGACGGCGGCTCTCGATGTTGCGTCACGGCGGGCGTTCTGGACGGCCATGCGCGCATACGCCGATCGCGGCAACACGGTGCTGTTCTCCACCCACTATCTGGAAGAGGCCGACGGCCAAGCGGACCGGATCGTCGTGATCGATCGCGGACGCAAGCGTGCCGACGGGACGAGCGACGCGATCAAACGCGGTGTCGGCGGCGCACTTGTGGCTTGCGATCTCGATGACAGGGGCGGAGCCGGTCTCGACCTCCTTCCAGGCGTGACCTCCGTCGAGGCTCGCGGTACGCGCGCCCTGTTGCGCAGCACCGACTCCGACGCTACGGTGCGAGCTTTGTGCGAGCTGGACTTGATCCACGGACTCATCGTCACCCCGGCGACCCTCGATGACGCTTTCGTCGCCCTCACCTCCCATGCCGGCGATACCGGCCATGACAGCGATGCGATGCAACCGGGGACCCGCGAGAGGATGGCGCACTGATGGTCGACTACCTGCGGCTGGAAATACGCCGCACGTGGCGCGACGGTAGCTATGTCGTGTTCACCATCGGCCTGCCGGTGCTGCTCTACCTGCTCTTCAGTAACGTCGGCGATGGTCCGCACGACTCCGCCAGGACCCGATTGACGCTGATGGTCGGAATGGCCGCGTACGGCGGCATCGGCGCCTCCCTTGGCAACGGATCGACGGTGGCCGAGGACAAGGCACTGGGGTGGCTGCGGCAGCTGCGCATCGTCCCGCTCTCGCCCGCCAAGGCGGTGGCCGGGCGGATGCTGACCGGGATGCTGGTGGTCCTGCCCGCCATCGCGGCGGTGCTGCTCGCTGGAGCGCTGGTCGACGACGTGAAGCTGGACGCCGGCCAGTGGATCGGGATCGCGGTCCTCCTGTGGCTGGGGACCGCTCCCTTCGTGCTGCTCGGCCTCGGCAACGGCTACTGGTTCTCCAGCAGTGCGGCGAACAACGCCAACATGGCGTGCACGATCCTGCTCGCCGTCGCCGGCGGCCTGTGGATCCCGGTCACCGACTTCCCCGGCTGGCTCGCCGCCCTCGCGCACTGGACTCCAGGGCACGTATACGGTGCGCCGTCCTGGACGGTGGCGGACGGTTCCACGCCGGGACTCACGCCGTTCCTGACACTGGCGGGCTGGCTGGCGCTCTTCGCCGCATGGGCGGTGCGGGCGTACCGCAGGGCAAGCGAATACGACTGACTTGCCGGCGGCCAAGGGCTCGGCGGAGTCCCTGCACTGCGGCGGAGGAGGCCACATGGCACCAGCGTGGACGATGCTCTGGGGACCGGACGGACCGAACGGAGGCAATGCCGCGACTGGCGGCGCGACCACCAGGTTCGCCCCGCCCACCTGGAAGTCCATGACGCCCTGGCTGCTCATGCTGCTCGGCCCGGCCTACGACATCGCCGTCGGCCGCAGCGGACCTGGCTGGCTGGCGACCGCCGGTCTGACGGCTTTCGCGACGCTGTACGTGCTGACGCTGCGGGCCTCGCTCGGTCCCGGCGGAGACGCCCCAGCCGGATGGCGCAGCCCTTGGCCGTACCGCATGCTGGCCTTCCTCGCCGCACTCGCCTTCGTCATGGCCGGCGTCTGGGGCGGCAACTCCCCCATGCTCTTCACCCTTGTCGCTCTCGCGGCCGGGACGATGCTCCGTCGACGTGCACTGCTCTGCGTCGTCCTCCTGCTCGGCGCGGGCGGCGGCGTACTCGGCGCGGCACACGGCGCCTCCGTGGGCGCGGCGCTCTCGTACGCCTACAGCCCCCTCCTCGCGGGCCTCATCACCGCCGCAATCGCCTCTCTCTTCATCATGGTCGAACGATTGCACGAGGCTCAGGAGGAGCTGGCGCGCACGGCCGTCGAGCAGGAGCGGCTGCGCTTCTCCCGCGACCTGCACGACCTGCTCGGCCACACTCTGTCGGTGATCGTCGTGAAGGCGGAGGCGGTGCGCCGGCTCGCGCCCCGCGACCTCGCCGCCGCGCTCGACCACGCCGGCGACATCGAGTCGGTGGGCCGTCAAGCGCTGACCGAAGTACGGGCGGCAGTGACGGCCTACCGCAGCAGTGATCTCGCCACCGAACTGGATCGTGCCCGCTCCGTACTCGCGGCGTCCGGGGTCGAGCTGTCGGTACGCCGGTCCGGCACGGCGGTGCCGCCCGCAGCTGACCCGCTGCTCAGTTGGGTGGTACGGGAGGGCGTGACGAACGTGATCCGGCACAGTGGGGCCGGCAGCTGTGAGATCGCAGTGTCCGGGGGGATGGATCAGGTGAGGCTCGACATGTCGGACGACGGGTGTGGTATCGAGGCGGGGGCCCGGACGGATGGGCGACCGGACGGATACGGGCGTGGGGGCAACGGCTTGCGCGGACTTGCCGAGAGGCTCGCGGCGGCCGGCGGATCGCTGCAGGCCGGTCCGGGGCGCCGGGGGTTCTGCCTGACGGCGTGCCTGCCGGTGGATGCCGGCGAACCCGGCGAGCGCACAGCCGGCGCGCCTAACGGGCCCGATGGAGGTGGTACGGCAGTTCCGGCTGCCCCACCGCAGTCCGGCTACGAGGAGGCCGCCCGGTGATCAGGCTGCTGCTAGCGGAGGACCAGGGCATGATGCGCGGCGCGCTGGCCATGCTGCTCGGCCTCGAAGAGGACATCGAGGTCGTCGCACAGGTCTCCGACGGGACGGAGATCGTCCCGACTGCGCTCGAAGTGCGGCCCGACCTGGCCGTGCTGGACATCGAACTCCCAGGCCGCAGCGGCCTGGACGCGGCTGCCGAACTCGGCCGCGTCTTGCCCGGATGCAGGACGCTCATCCTCACCACCTTCGGCCGTCCCGGCTATCTGCGCCGGGCCATGGAGGCCGGCGCGTCCGGTTTCCTGGTCAAGGACGGGCCGGTGGAGGAGCTGGCGATAGCCGTGCGCCGAGTGCTGGCGGGCGAGCGGGTCATCGACCCCGATCTGGCCGCTGCCGCGCTCAGCGTCGGCACCGACCCGCTCACCCCGCGGGAACGGGAAGTGCTCTCCGCCGCGGCCGACGGAGCGACGGTTGTGGACATCGCCGCGCGTGTCGCGCTGTCCCCCGCGACCGTACGCAACTACCTGTCGGCGGCCATTGGCAAGACCGGGACCCGCAACCGCATGGAGGCCGTCCGTGCGGCCCGCCGCAACGGCTGGCTGTGACACCCGCATCCGCACCCGGGCGGACCGGCTCCATGCCGGCCACGACGCCTATGTCGCCATGGACGCCTCCGGCACCCTCAGCCGGGCCAAGCGCGAGGCCGGACTGCTGCGCATGCAGCAGGCGGGCATCGTCGACAGCGACTACGCCACCCTCATGGTCGAGTCCCTGGCCGACAACGCCGCCCCGGACTCCGCCGCGCTCTACGCCGCCCTCGACATGCCGTTCGCCGTCCTCGTCGGCCAGATTTCCGCAGCGTACCGAGGTCAAGGGGTGAGATGAAGGGCTGTGGCCGATGACGTCGGCCGCGCGCAACGCTCCTCACCGCAACCGTGCTCACCCACCCGTGGCGAAGCCGGGAAAAAGCGTCATGCCGCCATCGACGTAGAGCGTCGCGCCCACCACGTAGTCGAAGAGGTCGGATGCCAACGCCGCCACGGCTGTGGCGATGTCCTCCGGGTCGCCGACGCGGTTGTAGGGGATGAGGCGCAGCAGGTCGGCCTCTGCCTCAGGTGAATCCCAGGCACTGCGGTTGATCGGGGTGCGGATCGCCCCGGGGGCTACGGCGTTGACCCTGATCTTGTGGGGTGCGAGTTCCTGCGCCAGGGTTTCCATCATCAGCATGACACCGCCCTTGGATGCCGCGTAGTTGACGTGCCCGGCCCAGGGAATCATCTGATGCACCGAGCTCATGCAGATGATCTTCCCTGCGGACTTGGACACCTCCGGTACGACACCTCGGCGCACGAACTCCTTTGCCGCCTCGCGGGCGCACAGGAACTGGCCGGTAAGGTTGACGTCGAGAACCTTCTGCCACTGGGACATGGTCATGTCGGTCGCTGCGGCATCACGTTGCAGGCCAGCGTTGGCCACGAGGATGTCGATCGTGCCGAGCTCGTCGACCATCCTGGAGACCATCTGGACCACTTGGTCCTCCTGGGAGACGTCCGCCTCGTGCGCGTAGCACCGTACGCCGAGATCCTCGATCTCCCGCACCACGTCCTGCGCTGCTTCGCCACCGGAGACGTAGTTGACCACGACATCGGCACCCATGCGGCCCAGGCCGATGGCGGTGGCCCTGCCGATGCCGGAGCTCGCTCCGGTGACCAGCGCCTTCTGCCCCTTGAGCAGCGGATGCGAACTGCTCCCGCCCTCCTCGCCGACCCTGCTGCCCACCGGCTTCTCCTTCGCTGTACTGATGTCCTGGAACGGAAGCACCGGCATCGGCATCGGGTGGGGAGACGACGCGCGTACCTGGTCCGTCCGCAGCACAACTGTCAGGCCAATGGCGCAGCCCTCCCCTACCGCCTGCCCGTGGCCGTCGGCTCACCGTTCTTCCCGGGGGACATCGGAGGTGTCCCTGCGCTGCCGGTCGAGGGCGTCGTCCAGAGTGGTGGCGGCCATGATCAACGAAAGATGGGTGAACGCCTGCGGGAAATTGCCCAGTTGTTCACCGCTGGGGCCTATCTCCTCGGCGAACAGACCGACATGGTTGGCGTAGGTCTGCATCTTCTCGAAGGCGTAACGGGCCGGGCGCAGGCGCCCGGCCCGGGCGAGGGCGTCCACATAGAAGAAGGTGCACAGGCTGAACGTGCCTTCGGAGCCGCGCAGCCCGTCGGGGGAGGCAGCAGGGTCGTAGCGGTAGACCAGGCTGTCCGACACGAGGGTGCGTTCCATGGCATCGAGCGTGGACAGCCAGCTCTCCGTCTTCGATGACAGAAAGCCGACCCGGGGGATCAACAGCAGTGCGGCATCGAGGACTTCGCCTCCGTAGTGCTGCACGAGAGCCTGGGACTTCTCGTTCCAGCCGCGTTCCATGACCTGTTCGAGGATGGCGTCGCGAGAGGCGGTCCAGCGCATCGTGTCGGCGGGCCGGCTGTACGTGGCCGCGAGGCGCAGCCCCCGGTCGAAGGCCACCCAGGACATCACTCGGCTGAAGGTGAAGTCCTTGCGCCCGCCGCGGGTTTCCCACACGCCCTCGTCGGGCCGGTCCCAGGAGTCGGCAAGCCAGTCCAAGGTCCGGGCGACGTTCTTCCAGCCGTGGTAGCCGGCCCGCATGGTGATCTCGCCGCCCTCGGCCAGGGCGTAGAGTGCCTCGCCGTAGATGTCCAGCTGGAGTTGTCCGGCGGCGCCGTTTCCGGACCTCACCGGGTACGAGCCGCGATAGCCCTCCAAGTGGGTGAGCTCCTCCTCCGGGAGCCGAGGATCTCCGTCGACGCGGTACATGATCTGGAGCGGTTCGCCTCCGGAGTCCTCACGGGCGCGGAAGCGGTCTCCCAGCCAACGGGTGAAGTGTTCCGCCTCCTCGACGTATCCGAGGTCGAGCAGGGCCCGCACCGACAGGGAGCCGTCACGGATCCAGGTGTACCGGTAGTCCCAGTTGCGTTCCCCGCCGATCTGCTCGGGCAGGCCCATGGTGGCTGCGGCGACCGGGGCGCCCGTCGGGGCGTAGGTGAGCAGTTTGAGCGTGATGGCCGATCGGTTCACCACTCCCGGCCAGCGCCCGCGGTACCGGGAGGCGCGGACCCAGCGCTGCCAGAATTCCACCACGTCCCAGAACTGCCTGATCACATCGTCCGAGGTCGGGGGAACCGGGGCCTGGCTGTCCGCGGTGTCGACGGTGAACACCGCGGCGGCCACCTCCCCCGCGTTCAGGGTGACGGCACCCCGCACGTCCCGGCCGTCCGGTTGCAGGGGGAAGGTGCTCTGCAGATACGCGGTGCCATCCGGAGCCCGGAAGGTGGCGGTGTTGTCGCGGAGGTCGAGTTCATGGCCGGCCCGGCCGTAGTCGAACCGGGGCCGGCACTCCAGCACGAAGCGCACACTGCCGCGTACTGCCCGCGCTCCGCGGATGAGTACATGCTGGTCGGTGGCCCTGCCGGTTCGGTCCGGCGGCATGCAGTCGAAGATCTCCCCGACCCCGTCGGGTGACAGGAAACGCGTCACCAGGACCGCCGTGTCGGGATAGTAGAGCTGCTTGCACGTGGCATCCCTGGCCTCCGGAGCGAACAGGAAATGGCCGCCGCGATCATGATCGAGCAGGGCGGCGAAGATGCTGGGCGAGTCGAACCGAGGGGACGTGAACCAGTCGACGACCCCCTGCGAGGAAACCAGGGCGGCGGTCTGCAGGTCGCCGACGATGCCGTGGTCGGCGATGGGTGGGTAGCGGTCCATCGTCCTGTTGCCTTTCCGAGGCCTCTCTTCCCCTCTTCCACTGTCGTCCTGGTCCGCCCGGGATGCCAGGGGCACCGCACGGGCCAGGTGCGCAAGCAGCGCTCAGGGGGCGGGGAGCCGACCCGGCAGCGCCGCGCGAGCAGCCGTCGTGCGAGCCTGCGGGGCTCGGCTCATGCTGGAAGAAAAGGGGGGTGTGCCGACAGAGGGAGTGGTGGGGATGCGAACCGTTGTGGACCTCACGCGCTGCCAGGGCTATGCACAGTGCGTTTTCCTCGCACCCAAGATGTTCGAACTGCACGGCGAGGAAGGGCTGCTCTACGCCACGGCCGTCCCCGACGACCAGGCCGAACACGTGCGCCAGGCTGCGGCGGCCTGTCCTGTACAGGCCATCCTCGTCGGTGAAGAGGTGAGCCCCGATGGCCACCGGTGATCTTCGGGAGGGCCGGATCGTGGTCGTCGGTGCGTCCCTGGCCGGCCTGAGGGCCGCGGAGACGCTGCGCGAGGAGGGCTTCACCGGCTCCCTCACGGTGGTCGGGGACGAGCCCCATCCGCCCTACGACCGGCCGCCGCTGTCCAAGCAGGTCCTGCTCGGCCGGGCGGCGGCGGACACCACCGAACTGCCCATGCGCCGGGACCCGGACGCCGATTGGCGCCTCGGAACGCCCGCCACCGGTCTTGACCCTCTGGAGAAGCGGGTGCTGCTCGCTGACGGGGAGTCGCTGCCGTACGACCGGCTGCTGATCGCCACAGGGACCCGGGCGCGTCCCTGGCCCAACCCGGCGGAGGGCGCCCTGGACGGGGTGTTCACCCTGCGCACGCGTGAGGATGCAGCAGGGCTGGCCGAGCGCCTGGACGCCGGGCCGAAGCGGGTGCTGGTGATCGGTGGCGGTTTCACCGGTTCGGAGATCGCCTCGGCCTGCCGGGAGCGCGGGCTGGACGTCACCGTTGCCGAACGCGGCCCCGCGCCCCTGGTGGGCGCACTGGGCGGCACACTGTCGAAACTCGCTGCCGTCATGCAGCGCAACCACGGCGTGGACCTGCGCTGCGGCGTCACCGTGACCGCCCTGCGCGGGAACGGCAGCTTCACCGGCGCGGACCTGTCCGACGGCACGCGTGTCGAGGCGGACGTGTGTGTCGTGGCGCTGGGGGCGGTCCGCAACATCGAGTGGCTGGCCGAATCCGGACTGGCGGCGGGCCCCCGCGGGATCGCCTGCGACGCCGGGTGCCGCGCCTTCAACATGTACGGCATCGTCACCGACGACGTCTTCGTGGCCGGCGACGTCTCCCGCTTCCCGCACCCGCTCTTCGGCTACCAGATGCTCTCCCTGGAGCACTGGGGCAACGCCGTCGAGCAGGCCGAGGTGGCAGCCCACAACATGATCAACCCGGGGCCCAGGCAGCGCCCGCACCTGGCCATCCCGACCTTCTGGTCGACCCAGTTCGGCCTCAACATCAAATCCGTGGGCGTGCCGACCTACTCCGACCATGTGGTCATCGCCCAGGGCTCGCTGGAGGCGCGCCGGCTGGCCATGGTCTACGGCTACCAGGGGCGGGTCACCGCCGCGGTCACCGTCGACATGGCCAAGTCGCTCGACTACTACCGGCACCTGATCGAGACGGCGGCCCCGTTCCCGCCTCCGCCCGGCGCGCTGGACCGTCCGCTCGCGGCCGACGTCCCGATCCCGTCCGACGTACCGGATCCGAAGGGGCTGTCCCACGGCCCCACCGTGGCGCTCACCGGATACCTGCCCGACCGCCGACTGACCGTCGTGCAGCCCATGCGCTGACCCACGCCCCGCCCCACGACGAGGAGCCACCATGGACTCCGCGACCCTGCTGGCACGGATCACCGACTACGCCAGCCGCCCCGACCCCTACCCGCTGTATGCGGAACTCCGCGCGGCCGGTCCCGTGGTCCGGCAGGCGGACGAGAGCTACCTGATCGGCACCTACCACGAGATCGCGGCACTGCTCCACGACCCACGGATGAGTGCCGACCCCCGTACCCGCGGCAAGGTGACCCGCAAGCCGCCGTTCCTGCGGCTCGACGATCCGGAGCACCACAGGCTGCGTACGCTGGCCATGCGCCCCTTCGGACCACCGCACAGCCCTGGCCGGGTGGAAGCCATGCGCGGCGAGATCGACCGGATCATCGAGGAACTGCTGGAGTCCTTCGAGGCAGGCCAACAGATCGATGTCGTCGACGACTTCGCCTACCCACTGCCCGTCACGGTGATCTGCCGCCTGCTCGGCGTTCCCCGCGAGGACGAGCCCCTGTTCCGGGCCTGGTCCGACACTCTGGTCGCAGCCGCCGACGTCCGGCCCGGCCAGGACACGGCCGAGGCGGACAAGGCCGGCGAACAGGCACGGGTCGAGATGGGCGGATACCTGGTCGGCCTCGCCGAGCAGCGCCGCGGCGGTCCGGACGAGGACCTGCTCTCCGCGTTCGTCAACGAGCCGGATCCGACGCTGCGGCTCACCCAGGAGGAACTCGCGGAGACCGCCATCCTGCTCCTCATCGCCGGGCACGAGACCACCGTCAATCTGATCACCAACGGGGTGCTCACCCTGCTGCGTCTGCCCGAGCACCTGGACCAGCTGCGCCGCGAGCCCGGCCTGATGCCGCAGGCCGTGGAGGAACTGCTGCGCTACGAACCCCCGGTCCACATGCGCGAACGCTTCCCGCACGCCGAGGTCGACATCGCCGGCACCACGCTTCCCGAAGGTGCATCCGTCATCCTTGCCCTGGCCTCGGGCAGCCGCGACCCGATGAGGTTCCACGAGCCCGACCGGTTCGACCCCACCCGCCCGGACAACCAGCACCTCGGCTTCGGGAGCGGGATCCACCTGTGCTTCGGCGGCCCCCTGGCCCGGATCGAGGCCCAGGCCGCACTCGGTGCACTGATGCCCCACCTGGCCGCGGCGCGTCTGGTCCAGGACCCGCCTCCCTACCGGCAGAACGCCATGCTGCGCGGCCCCCGCCACCTGGCCGTCCAGCTCTGAGCTCCGGCCCCCGCCGGGCTGGATCGGGCCGGCACAGCACCGGGAGCGCCCTGTCGCTGTGTGTCCCGGCCCGTCCCTTCCTGTGAAGGCCCGGGACCGGCCGGTGTCCGACGTCCGTCAGAAGGCGTGCCGAGCCTCGACCAGGGGCCGACGTGCCCACCGGCCCCTCCTGGACTCCTCGTCGCGCCCCATCCACACCAGGTGGCCGCCGCCCGCGTGCGCGGCCCGGGCAATGCGCTGCACCAGCTCTTCGCAGCGCTCCGCGGCTTCCCCCTCGTCGATGCCCTGGGAAGGGAACCCGGCCCGGACGTCCTGGCGGACCACCTCTCGGCTGCTGAGGTTCACGTCCAGGAAGGAGGGCTGCTTCACGTCCCACCACACCTGCACGATGGTGTCGGCCCGCACCATCCGTACACCGAGAGCCTCGCTGCGCAGTTCCACCCAGACATCCTCGACTGCCATCAGCCCCGGCCTCCTGACGATCGGCCGGATCGCCGCGGGCCCGGTTCCCGCGCACCCCGGCTGCGCCGACGGAACTCCTCCTGCCCCGGCTGCTGCCCGTGGTCCGTCATCGGCGCCTCTCTTTCGTCGTTCCGGCCGGAACCGCCCGTCTGTACCGACCGCGCAGGACCCTGGTGCTTCTGGGCTCTCCCGGCGGCCGTCCGATGGTCGACGCCGCTCCTGCGGTTCCTGGCGCGCACCAGGCCCGGATCAGCCCTGCGAGTGAACAGGTTCACCGAGAAGCGCGCCGGGAGGACCAGTCACAGACCGGCCGCGGCCTCATGTGCCTCGTGGTCGCACTTCGCGGGGTCGATGCCTGTGGGGGGCATCGACCGTTCCCGCGGACGGAGGGCTCCCCCGTCCGGTCAGGCCCTCCCGGTTCCCCGTGCCGGGGCCAGGGGCACGCCATCCAGCCATTTTTTGACGCGTGCCTGACATTTTTGCCTGTTTCTGTGGGACCGTCCATGACGTGCTCGGATCCGCGCCATCCCGCCCGCTGCGGACGCGGGCGGGGCTCCGTCCACACCCCCACACGGACGTGGCAAGAAGGAGTGACATGAGGCTCACACCGAAACTCTCGTGTGTCACCGCTCTGGTAGTCGCGGTCATCGCCGGCGCGTCCACCGCGGCGAGCGCGTTGGGCCCCGAGGCATCGCAGCAGGTCGACGGTGTCATCACCGCCTCGGGCAGCACCTGCACCTGGACCGACGCCACCGCCAGCGCGGACCCGCCCGCCGCCCTGACCATCGACCGCTCCACCGTCAACAGCAGTCTGAGCTGCAGCGGCGGCGCGAGCGCCACCCTCAACAACAACCCGACGCTCACCTTCGACGACGCGGCGGGCACCGCGACGTCCGACCTCATCGACATCACCGTCAAGCAGAGCATTGTCTCCTGCAGCTACCGGGCCACGAACGTCGGATGGACCCGTGACGGCTCCACCCGCACCTACCTGAACCAGGCGTTCACCGCGTCGAAGAGCTCCGGCAGTTTCCTCTGCCCGAGCTCGATCTCCGCCGACGCCGGCTCCGCGTCGCTCAGCTTCCACTGACCCCCACACCTCCAGGCCCGAACTCGCGCCGCCGCCGGCAGAACCCCGCCGGCGGCGGCGCTCGCGTGCGCACGCCTGCGCACACGGGCCGCACACTGGACACCGAGTTCACGCATCAGGCGCTCGATGGTGCGGGCCGGCACACATCCCTGCCGGTTCGGCTCGCCGCGAACCTTCCGGGCCGGTTCCCGAAGCCCGCCCACCGCATCCCCTGGAGTTCACATGTCCGTCGACGAGGACGCACCCGTCGTGCCCCGGCCGATCCGGGCCCGCCGCCTCCCCGACCCGCCCGCACGCGTCACCAGCCGCCCCCGTAAGCGCCCGCCCGCGCCGCACGCCGCCATCGGCGTGGGCGTCATCGTCCTCAGCGACCGCGGTGTGCTGCTGGGCCGCCATCGCCACGGCACCCTCGAACTCCCCGGCGGAACCGTCGAACCCGGCGAATCCCTGGAACAGACCGCGATCCGGGAGCTCGCCGAGGAGACCGGGCTGAGCGCCCGCATCCAGGACGTGACCCTGCTGGGCACACTCATCGACCACGTCGACGGTGTCGTCCGCCTCACCGTCGGAGCCGTCGTCACCACCTGGCAGGGGCAGCCGGCCACCCAGCCGGACGAGAAGGTCGGTGACTGGGCGTGGTACCCGCTCGACCAGTTGCCCGACGGCTTGTTCGTGTGCAGCGCCCAGATCCTCACGGCATGGCGGCCGGACCTGCCCATCGACCACACCCCTGCGCACTTCACGCGCTATGCCTCGTACACCGGGAGCAACGGCGGTGTACGCGGCGGCAGGACGGTCGGTCCGGAGGAGAGCGGCGGCACCTGACACCCCGTACGGGCGCGATCCGGATGACGCCCCCGGTCCCCACCGCCCACCGCCCACGGGCACGCCGACGGCCCGGCACTCCGAGGAGTCGGAAGCCGGGCCGAGGGCGGGCGGGGCAGGCTGTGTGTCAGGCGGCGGCGCTCATCGCGGCGACCAGGCTCTTGGGCCGCATGTCGGTCCAGTTGGCGGTGACATGGGTGAGGCAGGTCTCACGGTCGGCCGGGCCGGTCGCAACGGTCCACCCGGCCGGCACCTCGGCGAAGGCCGGCCACAGGGAGTACTGCCCCTCGTCGTTGACCAGCGCCAGGTAGGACAGGTTCTCGTTCTCGAACGGGTTCGTCATGATGTCCTCGATCTCTCTCGTCAGGCGTGACTGTCGTGCAGGTACTCGTCCCGCGGGGGGCGCGGGTGATCGGAGCCGGCCGGGGCCGGTGTGACGGGCGAAATCCTGGCCCCCGTCACGGTCTTCGTCTCAGGCGTCCCAAAGGGCCTCGAACTCCTCCTGTTCCTCGGCGCTCAGCGTCACCAGCGGCTCGGCCGCCTGCTCCTGCGGAGCCGGTGCCGGGGGTTCGACGACGGTGGCCACCTCGGCGATGCCGGCCACCGTGCGGGCGGAGAACACGTCCCGGGGCGCCAGGCCCAGGCCGGCCTTGCGGGCCCGGGCCACCAACTGGATGGAGGCGATGGAGTCCCCGCCCAGCGTGAAGAAGTCGTCGTCGATCCCGACCGAGGAAAGGCCGAGCACCTCGGTGAACAGGTCGCGAATCAGTTCCTCACGGGGCGTGCGGGGCACCCTGCCGGCCTCGGCGGGGCCGAACTCCGGTGCGGGCAGGGCCCGATGGTCCAGCTTGCCGGTGACGGTCGTCGGCAGGTCGTCGAGGACGACGACGACGGCCGGCACCATGTACTCGGGCAGGCTCTCGGCGACCCACGCGCGCAGCTGCTCCGGGTCGGGCCGCTCCGTCGCCCCGCGCACCGGCACCACGTAGGCGACGAGGCGCTTGCCGCCGGGCTGGTCCTCCCTGGCCAGTACCGCCGCCCGGTCGACCGACGGGTGCCGGGACACCGCGGCCTCCACCTCACCGAGCTCGATGCGGAACCCGCGGATCTTGACCTGGTTGTCGGCCCGCCCGACGAATTCGAGCGCACCGTCCGCCGTCCAGCGCACCACGTCGCCGGTGCGGTACATCCGATCGCCGGGCTCCCCGAAGGGGCAGGCCACGAAGCGTTCCGCGGTGAGTCCGGGACGGTTCGCATAGCCCCGGGCCAGTGCGGAGCCCGCGATGTACAGCTCGCCGGGCGTGCCCGGCGCCACCGGCCGGAGCATCGCATCGAGCACGTACACCCGGGTGTTGATGATCGGGCCGCCGATCACCGGGTCCGATCCGACGCCCAGCGGCCGCGAGATGGTGGCGCAGATCGTCGACTCCGTGGGGCCGTACGCGTTGTACACGCGGTGGTCCGGCGCCCACCGGTCGATCAGTTCGCTCGGGAGCGCCTCGCCGGCGACCACCAGGGAGGAGAGCGACGGTACGGACTCGACGTCGATCGCGGCGAGCACCGAGGGGACGACCACTGCGTGGGTGACGCCCTCGTCCTGGATCAGCCGGACGAGCTGGTCCCCGGGCAGCCGGGACTCGCCGGGGGCGAGCACCAGGCGGGCGCCGGTCAGGAGGGACATGCACAGCTCGAAGACGATGGCGTCGAAGCCGGGCGAGGAGAACTGGAGCACCACGCTGCCGGAGTCGAGACCGGTGCTGTCGACCTGGGTCCGGACCAGGCTCGCGATGCCCTGGTGGGTGACCTCGACGCCCTTCGGTACACCGGTCGAGCCCGAGGTGTAGATGACGTACGCGGCGTTCCCGGGGGCCGCCGCGGACGGGCCGGTGGCGTCGAGCGGTGCGGCGGACCGGTGTGCCACGTCGGTGCGGAACGACTCCTCGTCGACGAGCACCCGGTGACCGTCGAAGGGCTCGGCCGCCCATACGGTGTCCGACGCGGTGAGGAGGCAGACGGGCCCGCTGTCGGCGAGGACGTTGCGGACCCGCTCCGGCGGGTACGCCAGGTCCACCGGGACGAAGACGCCGCCCGCCTTGAGCACGGCGAGGACGGCGGTCACCCAGTCCCTGCCGCGGGGCAGGGCGATGACGACCCGGGTCTCGGGTCGCACACCGGCCTCGGCCAGTGCCCTGGCCCACTGGTTGGCCCGGCCGTCCAGTTCCGCGTACGTCCAGGTGACGCCTTCGCAGACCAGCGCCGGGGCTGAGGGGGCTCGGCGGACGTGCGCGGCGAACGCCTCCGGGATGGTGACGGGTGCGATCGCGGTGGCGGTGCGGTTCCACTCCTGCACCACCTGGTCCCGCCGTTGCGCCGAGAGCGCGTCCAGGCGTCCCACGAGCCGGCCGGGGTCCTGCGCCATCGTGGTGAGCAGCTCGCGCAGCCCCGCCAGGACGTCGCCCGCCCGGTCCTCGTCGACGACGTCGGGCCGGTGGTTCACCTCCAGTCGCAGGCTCGCGCCCGGGTAGACGGTCAGGCTCAGC
Source organism: Streptomyces sp. NPDC052052 (assembly GCF_040680455.1). Taxonomy (NCBI): domain Bacteria; kingdom Bacillati; phylum Actinomycetota; class Actinomycetes; order Kitasatosporales; family Streptomycetaceae; genus Streptomyces; species Streptomyces sp. NPDC052052. The sequence goes on from NZ_JBFAWU010000035.1 coordinate 52,343, forward strand.
GGATAGTGGATGACGGGGGTGTCCTCGTCGGTGAGGGCGGCGGTCTCCAGGCCCGGTGCCCGCAACGCGTCGGCGTCCCACGGGACGCTCTGGAACGCGGTCGAGGTGTCGAAGAGTTCGCCGAGCCCGGTGCGGCGCTGGATCTGTGCCAGGCCGACGTGGTGGTACGGGGTGAGGGCGGCCTGCCGGCGCTGGAGGTCGGCGAGCAGGTCCTCCAGGGGCTGGGCCGGGTCGAGCCGGACCCGTACCGGGACGGTGTTGATCAGCATCCCGACCATGTCCTCGACGCCCGACACCTCCGGCGGTCGTCCCGAGACGGTGGCGCCGAAGACGACGTCCTGCTGTCCGGTGAGGCTCGCGAGCAGCAGCGCCCACGCGCCCTGCACCACGGTGTTCAGCGTCAGGCCCCGGGAGCGGGCCACCGCGCCGAGCCGCGCCGTGGTCTCCTCGTCGAGGAGGGCGATGGTGCGGGCCGGCAGCTCCGTCACCGAGGTCGGCGTGCCCGGTGCGACCAGGGTCGGCTCCTCGAAGCCGGCCAGTTCTTCGATCCAGGCGTCCAGGGCTGCGTCCTGGTCCTGTGCGGTCAGCCAGGACAGGTAGTCCCGGAACGGTGCCACCGGCGTGAGGCCGCTCTGGTCACCGCGCGCCGCGTACAGCTCGAAGACCTCGGCGAGCGCCCGGGCCATCGACCAGCCGTCCCAGATGATGTGATGGCTGGTGAGGACGAGGGCGTGGCGGTTGGCGGCGAGCCGGAGCAGGGTCACGCGCATCAGCGGCGGTGCGGCCGGGTCGAATCCCTGGAGCCGGTCCGTGTGCAGGAAGTTGTCGATCCGTTCCCGCTGTGCCTCCGCCGGGACGCCGGTGAGGTCCAGCTCGTGCCACGGGACGGTGACCTCGGCCGGCACGAGCTGCACGGGTTCGCCGGAACGGCGTACCAGGAAGCCCGCCCGGAGACCGGCGTGGCGGCCCACCACGCCCTGGAACGCGGCGTGCAGGGCCGCGGTGTCCAGGACGCCGTTCAGGAGCATCGGCGCCTGCATGACGTAGGGGTCGGCCTTCTGCTCGTCGTAGAGGGCGTGGAAGAGCAGGCCCTCCTGGAGCGGGGTGAGCGGCCACACGTCCTGTACCGGGCCGGGTACGGCGAGCCCTGCCTCCAGCTCGGCGCGCTCCCGTGCGGCGAGCGGTACGAGGGGCCGGTCGGAGGGGACGAAGCCGGTTGTGGCCGTCGTCTCACTGATGGTGTCGGCCAGGCCCGCGACGGTCCTGGCGGTGAACACGTGCTGCGGGGAGAGGCCGAGTCCGGCGGCCCGGGCACGTACCGAGAGCTGGATCGAGGTGATGGAGTCACCGCCCAGCTCGAAGAAGCTGTCGTCGATCCCGACCCGGGCGACCCCCAGCACCTCGGCGAACAGCTCGCACAGCAGCTGCTCGCGCGGCGTACGCGGGGCACGGCTGTCCTCCGCGCCCCGGAACTCCGGCACCGGGAGGGCGGTCCGGTCCAGCTTCCCGGCCCCGGTCACCGGCAGTGCGTCCAGCGGCACGAAGGCCGCGGGCACCATGTGCGCCGGCAACGACCCCGTCAGCGACTCCCGCAGGCCGGCCACGTCCAGGGCGGACGCCGGGCCGGCGGCCGGCACGACATAGGCCACCAGACGCTTCGGCGCTCCGGCGTCGTCCCGGGCCACCACGGCGACCTGACCGACCGTCGGGAGGGCGGAGAGCGCGGCCTCGATCTCACCCGGCTCCACCCGGAAACCACGGATCTTCACCTGGTGATCCGCACGCCCCACGAACTCCAGCGCACCGTCCGCGTTCCACCGCACCACATCCCCGGTGCGGTACATCCGCTCACCCAGCTCCCCGAACGGGCAGGCCACAAAGCGTTCCGCGGTCAGACACGGCCGGTTCACATACCCACGCGACACACCCGCACCCGCGATGTACAGCTCCCCCGCAACTCCCGCACCCACCGGACGCAGCGCCGCGTCCAGGACGTACACCCGGGTGTTGTCCATGGGGCGGCCGATATGGGCCCGCATGGAGCCGACGACCCGGCTGTACGTGGAGTCCACGGCGCACTCGCTGGGACCGTACAGGTTGTAGGAGGCCACCCCGGCGGCGGCGAGGTCGGTCCACAGGGACTCGTCGACCGCCTCCCCGCCGAGCGAGATGAGCTCCGGCCGGTATCCGGGGGTGCTCAGTAGTCCCGCGGACAGGAGCTGGGTGGCGTGCAGCGGGGTCAGGTTGAGGGAGTCGATGCGGTGCTGCGCGCAGTAGTCGACGAGCAGGCGCGCGTCCTGGCGTGCCGCGTCGTCGATCAGGTGCAGCTCGTGCCCCGCGACCATCCTCAGCAGATCCGCCCAGGCCGCGTCGAAGCCGAGGACGGCGACGAGTGCGACCTTGAGGCGGCGGCCGCCGAGGGAGGCCACGGCGGGCAGCATGTAGGCGCTGTCCTGTGCGTGGAGCAGGTTGACGAGGTTGCGGTGGGTGACCGCGACGCCCTTCGGGCGGCCTGTCGACCCCGACGTGTGGATGACGTAGGCGAGGTGGGCGGGGAGGAGCGGCCGGACCCGGTCGGTGTCGGTCGGATCGTGCGCGGGCCGGCCGGCGCCGGGTCCGTCCTGCTCGTCCTGCTCGTCGAGGAGCAGGACGGGTGCGGTGGACGCGGCGGGGACCCGGGAGGCCGTCGCCGCGACGGTCAGTACGGCGGCGGGCCGTACGTCGGCGAAGAGCGCGGCAATGCGGTCCTCGGGCCAGGACAGTTCGACGGGCAGGTAGGTGCAGCCGGCCTTCAGGGCGCCCAGCACAGCGACGATGGCCTCGACAGACCGGGGGGCCGGGACGGCCACCGGGTCGTCCGGGCCCGCACCGAGGGCGATCAGGCGGTGCGCCACCTGGTTGGCGCGCCGGTTCAGTTCGGCGAAGGACAGCCGTGCGTCCCTGAAGACGAGGGCGGTGTCGTCGGGGTGTGCGGCGGCCTGCTTCTCGAACAGTTCCGGAACGGTCAGCTCGGGCACCGGCCGGTCCGCGCCGCTTCCCGCGCCGAGCAGGTGGGACCGCTCCTGGCCGGTGAGGATGTCGACCCGGCCGACGAGGCGTCCGGGGTCGGTCGCTACGACCGCGAGGCACGCGGCGACCCGTGCGGCGAACAGTTCCGCCCGGTCGGCGTCGAAGACGTCTGCGCGGTAACTGATCTCCAGTCGCATGCGGTCGCCGGGGAAGACGTCGATGCTGAGCGGGAAGTGTGTGAAGCCCTGGGTCTCGTCGTCGAGGGTGTCGACCCGCAGCCCGTCGACACGCAGTGCGTCCTCGTCCCACGGCGAGTTCTGGAACACCACGGAGGTGTCGAAGAGTTCACCGAGCCCGGTGCGGCGCTGGATCTGTGCCAGGCCGACGTGGTGGTACGGGGTGAGGGCGGCCTGCCGGTGCTGGAGGTCGGCGAGCAGGTCCTCCAGGGGCTGGGCCGGGTCCAGGCCGACGCGCACCGGAACGGTGTTGATCAGCAGGCCGACGATGTCCTGGACGCCCGCGACCTGTGGGGCGCGTCCGGAGACAGTGGCGCCGAAGACGATGTCCTGCTCCCCGGTGAGGCTCGCGAGCAGCAGCGCCCACGCGCCCTGCACCACGGTGTTCAGCGTCAGGCCCCGGGAGCGGGCCACCGCGCCGAGCCGAGCCGTGGTCTCCTCGTCGAGGAAGTGCACCGCACGGGCCGGCGGTGCGGGCAGCGAACCGTCCAGGCCGGGGGCGACCAGGGTCGGCTCCTCCAGGCCGGTCAGTTCACCGCTCCAGGCGTCCAGGGCGGCGTCCTCGTCCTGGACGTTCAGCCAGGCCAGGTAGGAGCGGAAGGGCACCACGGGCGGCAGGCCGCTCGCGTCACCGCGCGCCTCGTACAGCCCGAACACGTCGAGCATCGCCCGCGCCATGGACCAGCCGTCCCACAGGATGTGATGGCTCGTCAGGATGACGACGTGGCGGTCGGCCGCGAGCCGCACCAGCGTCACTCGCAGCAGCGGCGGCACCACCGGGTCGAAGCGTTCGCGCCGGTCCTTGGCGAGCAGGTCCTTCAGGTGGCGTTCGCGGGTGGCCTCGTCGGGGAGGCCGGTGAGGTCCACTTCGCGCCACGGGACGGTGACCTCGGCCGGCACGACCTGCACCGGCTCGCCGGTACGGCGCACCAGGAAACCTGCGCGGAGGTTGGCGTGGCGGCGCACCAGGTCCTGGAACGCGGCCCGCAGCGCCTCCACGTCGACCTCGCCGGCCACGGTCAGCGGCATCTGGGTGTGGTACGGGTCGGTGGGGTCGTCGGCCTGGTGGTGCTCCCCGGTGCTCGTGCCGTCGTAGAGGACGTGGAAGAGGAGTCCTTCCTGGAGCGGGGTCAACGGCCACACCTCCTCGACCGGGCCTGCCTCGGCGAAGGCTGCGTCGATCTCGGCCCGAGCCTCGGGAGCGAGATCCATGAGCGGCTTGTCCTCGTCGGTGACGGTCGTGTCCTCGGCGTTCTCCTCGACCGTCCGGGCCATCTCGGCCAGCGCTGCGACCGTCTTCGCCTCGAAGACGTCCTGTGGGGAGATGTCGAGTCCGGCGGAGCGTGCGCGTACCGAGAGTTGGATCGAGGTGATCGAGTCGCCGCCGAGTTCGAAGAAGCTGTCGTCGATGCCGAGTTGCTCGATGCCCAGGACCTCTGCGAACAGTTCGCAGAGGAGATGTTCGCGCGGGGCGCGTGCGGCCCTGCTGTCCTCCGCGCTGCGGAACTCGGGTGCGGGGAGGGCGGCTCGGTCGAGCTTTCCGGTGCCGGTGACCGGCAGTGCGTCCAGCGGTACGAAGGCCGCGGGCACCATGTAGGCGGGGAGCGTGGAGGCCAGGGCCTCACGCAGGACCGAGACATCCAGGGCGGACGCGGGGCCGGAGGCCGGCACGACATACGCCACCAGACGCTTCGAGCCGGTGTCCTCACGGGCCAGCACGGCGACCTGGCCGACCGACGCGAGGGTGGACAGTGCGGCTTCGATCTCGCCCGGCTCCACGCGGAAACCACGGATCTTCACCTGGTGGTCCGCACGCCCCACGAACTCCAGCGCACCGTCCGCGTTCCACCGCACCACATCACCCGTGCGGTACATCCGCTCACCCAGCTCCCCGAAGGGGCAGGCCACGAAACGCTCGGCCGTCAGTCCCGGGCGGTTCACATACCCGCGTGACACACCGGCACCCGCGATGTACAGCTCCCCCGCAACCCCCACACCCACCGGGCGCAGCGCCGCGTCCAGGACGTAGGTCCGCATACCGTCCAGCGGATGCCCAATCGGCATCACCGCCGGCACCTCCGCCGACACCCCCAACGGGAAGGCCGTGGCGAAGGTCGTGGTCTCCGTCGGGCCGTACACGTCGACGAGCAGGAGATCCGGGCAGTGCTCGCGGACCCGGCGCACCGCGTCCGCACGTACCGCCTCACCGCCGGTCCACAGCTCCCGCAGCCCCACCATGCAGCCGGGGTCCTCCAGCGCGAACGCATGGAAGAGAGCCGTCGTCAGGAAGAGCGCCGTGATGCCGTGCGCGGCGACGAGCTCGCGCAGGACACCCGCGGTCAGCGCCTTGGCCGGGGAGAAGACCAGACGGCCGCCGGACAGGAGGGGTACCCACAGCTCGTAGGTCGAGGCGTCGAACATCAGCGAGGAGTGCGACAACAGGACCTCGTGCCCCGAAGCGAACCGCTCATCACGGGCCAGGGCCACCACATCCGCATGCGTGACCTCCACCCCCTTGGGCACACCCGTCGACCCCGACGTGAACATCACATACGCCGCACTCCCGGGCACCGGACCCGCCACCTCACCGGCCACCGACGCCCCGGACATGCC
>NZ_JBFAWU010000036.1:0-56830 GCF_040680455.1 Streptomyces sp. NPDC052052
AGAGTAGGACGCCGCCGAACTTCTTTTACGGGAAGCCCCGTGCCCTTGTGGCACGGGGCTTTTCCGCGTTTACTGCACCATTGCGTCACCCCTGTGTACCGGCCGGCGGTGGCTGAGGGTAAGGTCAGTGGGCATCATTGGCACGTTCTTCACACAGGAGGCCCCCGGGTGGAGGTCCAGGAGACTCGGGTCCAGACGGACCGGGTACTCACCATCCCCAACATCCTCAGCATGGCTCGCCTTGTCGGGGTACCGCTCTTCCTGTGGCTGATTCTTCGCCCCGAGTTCGGTGGACCCAAGAGCGATGGATGGGCCCTGCTGGTTCTGGCGCTCAGCGGGGTCAGTGACTACCTCGATGGGAAGCTGGCCCGTCGGTGGAACCAGATCAGCAGCCTTGGGCGCCTTCTTGACCCTGCTGCGGACCGTCTCTACATCCTTTCGACCCTTGTCGGGCTGACCTGGCGCGAGATCCTGCCGCTCTGGCTCACCGCGGTGCTTCTGGCCCGTGAACTGATGCTTCTCGTGATGGTGGGGATCCTTCGCCGCCATGGCTATCCGCCGCCCCAGGTGAACTTCCTCGGGAAGGCTGCCACGTTCAACTTGATGTACGCGTTCCCCTTGTTGCTGCTCAGCGACGATAGTGGTTGGCTTGCATCTCTGGCCGCTGTTTTCGGATGGGCGTTCGCAGGGTGGGGTACAACGCTCTATTGGTGGGCAGGGATCCTCTACGTGGTTCAGGTCCGCCGACTGGTCAAGGCGGATGTAGTAGCCGATTGAGCGCGTTGAGGCGGTGCCGCGCAATGTGGCCGGCCCGCCGTTGAACACCCGGATGCCTTGACGGGCCCAGTCGGCTAGACCGTCGTCTCTGCAAGGAGGACGTTTCCGACATGAAGGCCGTTGTGATGGCTGGTGGCGAAGGCACTCGTCTTCGCCCGATGACCTCGAGCATGCCCAAGCCGCTTCTGCCCGTCGCCAATCGGCCGATCATGGAGCATGTGCTTCGACTGCTCAAGCGGCATGGGCTCAATGAGACTGTCGTGACGGTCCAGTTCCTCGCCTCATTGGTCAAGAACTACTTCGGGGACGGCGAAGAGCTCGGGATGGAGCTCAGCTATGCCAACGAAGAGAAGCCGCTCGGTACTGCCGGAAGTGTCAAGAATGCCGAAGAGGCGTTGAAGGACGACACCTTCCTCGTCATTTCCGGCGACGCCCTCACCGATTTCGATCTCACCGACCTCATCGCCTTCCACAAGGAAAAAGGTGGTCTGGTGACGGTGTGCCTGACCCGTGTGCCGAATCCTCTGGAATTCGGTATCACCATTGTGGACGAGGGGGGTCAGGTCGAGCGTTTCCTGGAGAAGCCCACCTGGGGTCAGGTCTTCTCCGACACCGTCAACACGGGCATCTACGTCATGGAGCCCGAGGTGTTCGACTATGTCGAGGCCGATGTCTCCGTGGACTGGTCCGGTGACGTCTTTCCACAGCTCATGAAGGAAGGAAAGCCCATCTATGGCTACGTTGCCGAGGGCTACTGGGAAGACGTCGGTACCCATGAGAGCTACGTGAAGGCCCAGGCGGACGTCCTTGAACGAAAGGTCGACGTCGAGATCGACGGTTTCGAGATCTCCCCCGGCGTCTGGGTTGCGGAAGGTGCGGAAGTACATCCTGACGCCGAGCTGAGGGGGCCGCTCTATATCGGTGACTACGCGAAAGTCGAAGCCGGTGCGGAGGTCCGCGAGCACACGGTCATCGGGTCGAACGTCGTGGTCAAGAGCGGCGCATTCCTTCACAGGGCCGTGATTCACGACAATGTCTACATCGGTCAGCAGAGCAATCTGCGTGGATGCGTGATCGGCAAGAACACGGACGTCATGCGGGCCGCCCGGATCGAGGACGGTGCGGTCATCGGCGACGAGTGTCTGATCGGTGAGGAATCGATCATCCAGGGCAACGTCCGCGTCTATCCGTTCAAGACCATCGAGGCCGGCGCCTTCGTCAACACGTCCGTCATCTGGGAATCGCGCGGCCAGGCCCATCTCTTCGGGGCCCGCGGAGTGTCCGGGATCCTGAACGTCGAGATCACGCCCGAGCTGGCGGTCAGGCTCGCTGGAGCCTACGCGACGACCCTGAAGAAGGGCTCGACGGTCACCACCGCCCGTGACCACTCGCGTGGTGCCCGCGCGCTGAAGAGAGCGGTGATCTCAGCACTGCAGGCCAGCGCCATCGATGTGCGGGACCTGGAGAACGTTCCGCTGCCTGTCGCACGCCAGCAGACCGCGCGGGGCAGCGCCGGCGGCATCATGATCCGTACGTCTCCCGGTGTGCCCGACTCGGTGGACATCATGTTCTTCGACGAGCGGGGCGCCGACCTTTCCCAAGCACGGCAGCGGAAGCTGGACCGGGTCTACGCGCGGCAGGAATACCGGCGTGCCTTCCCGGGGGAGATCGGAGACCTGTACTTCCCGTCCAGCGTCTTCGACTCGTACACCGGGGCTCTGCTGAGGAACGTGGACACCTCAGGCATTGCCGACGCGGGTCTCAAGGTGGTCGTCGACGCTTCGAACGGCAGCGCCGGGCTTGTCCTCCCGAGCCTGCTGGGACGCCTCGGCGTGGACGCGTTGACCATCAATCCCGGCCTCGACGAATCACGGCCCACGGAATCCGCCGAGGCAAGGCGCTCCGGCCTTGTGCGGTTGGGGGAGATCGTCTCCTCGGCCCGGGCCGCGTTCGGAGTGCGGTTCGATCCGGTCGGCGAGAGGCTCTCCCTGGTCGACGAGCAGGGCAGGATCGTGGAGGACGACCGGGCGCTCCTGGTGATGCTCGACCTCGTGGCCGCCGAGCGTCGCAGTGGGCGGGTGGCCCTGCCGGTCACCACGACGCGGGTCGCCGAACAGGTCGCGGCGTACCACGGCACACAGGTCGAATGGACGACGACCTCGCCCGACGACCTGACACGCGTGGGACGCGAGGAAGGCACCATCTTCGGTGGAGACGGCCGTGGTGGCTTCATCGTTCCCGAATTCAGCAGCGTCTTCGACGGATCGGCCGCCTTCGTCCGGCTCATCGGGCTGGTCGCGAGGACTCAGCTCACCCTCAGCCAGATCGACGCCCGGATTCCCAGGGCCCATGTCCTTCGCCGTGACCTGGCGACGCCCTGGGCCGTCAAGGGGCTGGTCATGCGCCGGGTCGTGGAGGCCGCAGACGATCGCAGTGTCGACACGACGGACGGTGTGCGAGTCGTCGAGGCCGACGGGCGGTGGGTGTTGGTACTGCCGGACCCGGCCGAAGCCGTCACCCACTTGTGGGCCGAGGGCCCGGACGACGCGTCGGCACAGGCACTGCTGGACGAATGGGCGACGGTCGTGGAGAGCGCGGGTCAGTGACGTCTTCACCGGTGTGCCCAGCGGCGTTGCGCGGCGCCGTCGGGCACATCGGAGGGGCCATTCGGCGGTAGCAGTGTCGACGTGCGACGATGTGCGGCATGTCGCAGCAGTCGCCCGATCGGAGTACCGCCTCACGCCCTGGGCGTCCCGACGCGTCCATGTCGCTGCTGACCAACGTGATGGACCACAGTCTTGACGACGGATACGCCGAGGCGTCGGCGCGTCGGAAGGCCGACGGGAGTGCGGGCATGCCCCGCACGCTCAAGTCGAAGCTCGGTCTCGCCGCATGTCTGGTGCTTGCCGCACTCGTGGTCACTCTGGGGGCTGCGCAGGCTCGCGTCTCCGCGCCGGTCCTTGCCAAGGAGCGCGAGGAACTGATCGACCGCATCGACGGGGAGACTGCGGCGGCCGACGCCCTCGAGTCACAGGTCGACAAGCTCCGGGACGACGTGGGCAGACGCCAGCGCAAGGCGTTGGAGGAGCACGGCGGGGACCAGGGGGAGCTGGTGGCACTGCTCGCCGGAGCGACATCGGTGGAGGGGCCCGGGGTGAAGCTCGTCGTCGACGACGCCAAGGAGACCGGCCAGAGCGGCGGCGGGCCGAGGGAGACCAGCGGATTCACCGACACCGGACGGGTCCGCGACCGGGACCTGCAGCGGGTCGTCAACGGACTCTGGCAGTCCGGTGCCGAAGCGATCGCGATCAACGGGCAGCGGTTGACAGCCCTGTCGGCGATCCGGGCGGCCGGCGACGCCATACTGGTCGACAACAGACCGCTGGTGCCGCCCTACACGCTGCTGGCGGTGGGGAACGGGAAGAAGTTCGGCACCGCATTCCAGGACAGTGCCGACGGCCAGTACCTGCAGGCGCTCAAGGACACCTTTGACATCCGGACGAGCTTGTCCGTACAGGAGAAGGTGAAACTTCCGGTTGCGCCGAGCCTGATCGTACGGACAGCAGAGCCTCACAAAGCCGCAGACACCGGCAGCGGTGCGGCAGACACAGGGAAGGGCACATCGTGATCGCCGTACTGGGCCTCGTCGTGGGAGTCGTGGTCGGACTGTTGGTCCGACCCGAGGTTCCGGCGGTTGTCGAGCCCTATCTTCCGATTGCCGTCGTGGCTGCCCTCGATGCAGTCTTCGGCGGTCTGCGGGCCATGCTCGACGGAATCTTCGTCGACAAGGTATTCGTCGTCTCGTTCCTGTCGAACGTCGTGGTGGCCGCACTGATCGTGTTCCTGGGCGACAAACTGGGAGTCGGAGCTCAGCTCTCCACCGGTGTGGTGGTCGTGCTCGGGATCCGGATCTTCTCCAACGCCGCGGCCATCCGTCGGCACGTCTTCCGGGCCTGAGGCCGATGAGCAACGAAGAGCTGCCCGGCGGGAACGGGCACATGGACCACCAGCCGGACGGTGCGGCCAGGGATCTCACCGGGCGTCAGCGACTGATCGCGGGACTCTGGCCGCCGCGGGTGACGCGCGCCCAACTCATCGTCGCGCTGCTGCTGTTCGTCCTGGGGCTCGGACTGGCCATCCAGGTGCGCTCGAACAGTGACAACAGCGCGCTGCGGGGCGCCCGCCAGGAGGACCTGGTCCGCATCCTCGACGAGCTGGACGACCGGACGCAGCGTCTGGAGGACGAGAAGCAGCGCCTCGACGCTCAGCGCACGGAGCTGGAGAACAGCTCGGACCAGGCCGAGGAGGCACGTAAGCAGACGGTCGAGAAGGAGCGGCAACTCGGTATTCTCGCGGGCACCGTGGCGGCACACGGTCCCGGGATCACGCTCACCGTCGATGATCCCGGAAACGGTGTCAAAGCGGACATGCTGCTCGACGCGCTGCAGGAACTGCGTGCAGCGGGTGCCGAGGCGATCGAGGTCAACGGAGTAAGGGTGGTGGCCAGTACGTTCTTCTCCGGCGACGGCGGCAACGTCAAGGTTGACGGTCGTAAGATCACGACGCCGTACGTGTTCAAGGTGATCGGCAAACCCCAGGATCTGGAGCCGGCGCTGAACATTCCGGGCGGTGTGGTACAGACACTGGAGAAGGAGCAGGCCACCGTGCATGTGGAGCAGGTCGACGACATCGTCGTGGATGTCTTGCGACCGGCGGAGCGGCCTGACTACGCTCGGTCGTCGTCCTCGTGAGGTCGTCGCGCGGAGGGATCGAAGGACACGGGCAGGAGGTTGCGGGGGGTCGCCGCATCGTAATAGTGGTGCGTGGTGGAAACTGTCGAGTGGATACGGGCGTTGTGAAGATGTCCGGGTCGGCAGGTGTGTTCGTTCAGGGTTCGTCCTGCCCCACGGGCGGGTCTATTTCGGTCAAGGGGAATCGCCCGTGAAGTTGTTTGGGAAGTTGTTCGGCAAGAGCGCTCGCGATGAGGCTGCCCGCCATCGCGCACCGCGCCACAGTCAGGCGGAGGGACAGGGTTCGGAACGCCCGCTCTTCCGCGATCAGATGTCCGGTTCGGGCAGTGATAATTCGGGCGCTTCCGGCGCGTCGTCTGTTGACCCTGCTGGTGCCGGACGCATAGGTTTTCCGGAACCGTCAACCTCGAGTACGGGTGGAGGGTTCACCCCGAGGGAGGAGGGTTCGTCCATGCCGGTCTGTGCGAGGTGCGGGCATCGCAATGCCGAGGCCAGCCGTTTCTGCTCCAACTGCGGTACGCCGCTGAGGGGTGGGATCCCCGAGCGTGCCTCGGAGACGACCTCGACCATCTCCATCTCCGGTCTTGAGGCGTACGACGCGGAGGCCACCGGGCAGACGCCCCTGCCGTCCCTGTCGCCCGAGGCGCAGGCAGCGGTCGACGCGCTTCCGCTCGGCTCGGCGCTCCTGGTGGTGCGGCGTGGTCCGAACTCCGGCAGCCGGTTCCTGCTGGACGGGGAGCTGACCACAGCAGGCCGTCATCCGCAGAGCGACATCTTTCTCGATGACGTGACGGTGTCGCGGCGGCATGTGGAGTTCCGCAGGAGCGCCGGCAACTTCACGGTCGAGGACGTGGGCAGCCTGAACGGCACCTACGTCAACCGTGAGCGCATCGACTCCGTGGCTCTGTCCAACGGCGACGAAGTGCAGATCGGCAAGTACCGGCTGGTCTTCTACGCGAGCCAGCGGGGCATCTGACTCGTCAGGAAAGGTCCATGCTGAGAACACCGACGGGCGGTGCCGGTCACGGCACCGCCACCGCCGACGACCGCCCGATGAGCATCGGCACCGTGCTTCTGCGACTGCGGGACGAGTTTCCCGAAGTCACGATCTCCAAGATTCGCTTCCTGGAGGCCGAAGGGCTCGTCGATCCTCAGCGGACCCCGTCCGGCTATCGCAAGTTCCGTGGGGCCGACGTGGAGCGGTTGGCCCAGGTGCTTCGGATGCAGCGGGACCACTACCTCCCGCTGAAGGTCATCCGCGAGCACCTGGATGCCCTCGCACGCGGTGAGCGGTCCGCCCTGCCGTCCGGGGAGGCCCCGCGGGACCGGACCGACGGCGGGTGGGACGGCGGCTCCGTACGGGCCACCGCGCCCCGTGTCGGGCGTGCCGAACTGCTCGCCGCGGCAGAGGTCACCGAGAGCGACCTGGACGAGTGGGAGTCGTACGGCCTGGTCGTTCCGGCGGCGGGGGGCGGATACGACGCCGATATGGTCACCGTGGCCAAGCTTGTGGCGGATCTCGGCCGTTTCGGTCTGGAACCACGTCACCTGCGTGCCATCCGATCGGCCGCGGACCGTGAGGCGGGACTCATCGAGCAGGTGGTGGCACCTCTGCGTCGGCACCGGAATCCGCAGACCAGGGCGCATGCGGAGGCCACCGCCAACGAGCTCGCGGAGCTCTCCGTGCGGCTTCATTCCGCGCTTGTGCAGACCGCTCTGGGGGTCCGGCTCCACTGATCGCGTGGGTGCCCGACTACCCAAACCTGCCGAGCACGTCCTAGGGTTGCTGTGTGAACGAGCTCGACGTTGTGGGTGTCCGGGTGGAAATGCCCTCCAACCAACCGATCGTGCTCCTGCGTGAAGTGGGAGGCGACCGGTTCCTCCCCATCTGGATCGGTCCTGGTGAGGCGACTGCGATCGCCTTTGCTCAGCAGGGCATGGCTCCGGCCAGGCCGCTGACCCATGATCTCTTCAAGGATGTGCTCGAGGCCGTCGGCCAGGAGCTCACCGAGGTCCGCATCACGGATCTGCGGGAAGGGGTCTTCTACGCGGAGCTGGTCTTTGCCAGCGGAGTCGAGGTGAGTGCGCGGCCGTCCGACGCCATAGCGCTCGCGTTGCGCACCGGAACGCCGATCTACGGCAGTGACGGGGTGCTCGACGACGCGGGGATCGCCATCCCGGACGAGCAGGAGGACGAGGTGGAGAAGTTCCGCGAGTTCCTCGACCAGATCTCACCGGAGGATTTCGGTACCAACAGTCAGTGACCGTTCTGTGCGGGGGCGGAGCCGGCGCATTCGATAAGCCTTTCCCGCTCGCACGGCACGAGAAACCACCCTCAGGGTGATTATCACTCGGCGTGGCGAGTGTGGCGATCGTTGACGCACCCCGAGTGACTGCCTACCTTCGAGAGGGCAGGTCAAGGACGGAGGTCGGCGTGAGAAGCAGCGGCGACGGTACGGTGGCGGGTGGGCCGTACTCGCAGCAGGGACATACAGCCGGCCGCACCATCAGGCAACCGGTTGATCCGGCGGCGGTGGCGGGGGACGGGATGGCATCGGCCAGCGACATCGGCTATCGAGGGCCGACGGCCTGCGCGGCCGCGGGGATCACCTATCGGCAGCTCGACTACTGGGCGCGTACGGGGCTGGTGGAGCCGAGCGTACGTCCGGCGTACGGCTCGGGCACACAACGGCTCTACAGCTTTCGGGACGTCGTACTGCTGAAGATCGTCAAACGCTTCCTGGACACGGGTGTCGCGCTCCAGAACATCCGCACCACGGTCCAGCACCTCCAGGCCCGGGGTTTTCAGGATCTCGAGCGCATGACCTTGATGAGCGACGGAGCGACGGTCTACGAGTGCTCCTCGCCCGACGAGGTCGTGGACCTGCTCCAGGGCGGCCAGGGAGTCTTCGGTATCGCCGTGGGCGTGGTGTGGCAGGACGTCGATGCGGCCCTGTCCCAGCTGCACGGCGAGCGCGTGGACACCGGCGAGACCCTGATCGGGAACAACCCCACCGATGAGCTGGCGCGGCGGCGCAACCGCGCCGGGTGACCCGGCAGTCGAATCGGGGGCAGCACATGTCAGTGCTGTGCGGCAACATCGATTGATGTGAGAGCTGCTCCCACCATCCTGCATCTGGACATGGATGCCTTCTACGCCTCTGCCGAGCAGGCGGCGAAGCCCAGCCTGCGCGGCAAGCCGGTCGTGGTGGGCGGGCTCGGGCCACGCGGGGTCGTCGCCACCGCGTCGTACGAGGCACGGCGTTTCGGGGTGCATTCCGCGATGCCCACGGCTCAGGCCAGACGGCTGGCCCCCAATGCGGCGTATCTGGCTCCCCGTTTCTCGCTGTACCGGATGGTCAGTGATCAGGTCATGGAGTTGCTGGGGCGGCTCTCTCCACTGGTGGAGCCGCTCAGCCTGGACGAGGCCTTCGTCGATTTGGAAGCCGGTGGGACGGCCGATGACCGTGCTTCCGCCCTGGAGATCGGTGAGCAGCTGCGTGCGGCCATCAAGGCGGTCACCGGGCTCACCGGCTCGGTCGGGCTCGCCGGTTCCAAGATGCTGGCCAAGATCGCTTCGGAGCAGGCGAAACCGGACGGCCTGTTCCTCATAGAGCCCGGGACGGAGCGCGAGCTTCTCGCGCCCATGCCGGTACGGACCCTGCCCGGCGTCGGCCCGGCGACGGCGGACCATCTGCGCCGAGCGGGGATGACGACGGTCAACGACCTGGCCGAGGCCGGTGAGGCGGAACTCGTGCGTCTCCTGGGGAAGGCACACGGCGGCTCCCTCCACCGCATGGCGTTCGGATACGACGACCGGCCCGTGGTCGCGGAGCGGGACGCGAAATCGGTCTCGGTCGAGGACACCTTCGACACCGACCTGCACGACAGGGTGCGCATCAGGCTCGAGGTGGACCGGCTGGCCGACCGATGCGTCCAGCGACTGAGGGGTGCGGGGCGGTCCGGACGCACCGTGGTGCTGAAGGTTCGCCGGTACGACTTCTCCACGCTCACGAGGTCCGAGACGCTGCGAGGACCCACGGACGACCTCTCCGTGGTCCGAGAAGCCGCCGCACGGCTCCTGGAGGCCGTGGACACCACCGGAGGCGTGCGACTCCTGGGAGTGGGCGTCACGGGCCTTGCCGACTACACGCAGGAAGACCTCTTCGCCCAGGCCGCCGGTGAACGGGCCGCGGCCGAGGAGAAGGCCGAGGAGACAGCCGAGGGGGAGGTCGCGGCGGTGGGTGAGCGGGACGCGTCGGGGCACGGCGAACCGGAGGATGCCCGGACGGCCGCCGAGCTGCTCGCCGCACGGTGCTGGAGCGCCGGTCACGATGTGCGGCATGACTGCTACGGACACGGCTGGGTACAGGGCAGCGGCCTCGGCCGGGTGACGGTGCGGTTCGAGGAACCAGGATCGGAGCCCGGCCGGGTGCGTACGTTCCGGACCGACGATCCGGAACTGCAGCCGGCCGATCCGCTGCCGCTGGTGCGGGACCCGGTGGACTACTCGTCCTGGCCGGCCAGTCTGCCGAAGTCCCTGTCCGGGGCGGTCTCCCCGGGCGGGGAGTCCAGACCGTAGTGGCGGTAGAGCTGGAGTTCCTGCTCCGGTGAGAGGTGGCGACCGACACCGAAGTCGGGCGCGTCCTTGATCAAGGCCCGGTCGAAGGGGACGCGGAGCACATCCTCCAGGAATTCGCTGGGCTCCAGGGGGACGAACGCGTCCCGGCTGAAGAGTCCGGTTCGTACGGCGGCCCACTCGGGCACACCGGTCGCGTCGTCGAGGTACACCTCGTCCACGGTGCCGATCTTGGTGCCTTTGCGGTCGAACACCTTGCGGCCGATCAGGCGACGCGGATCGATGTCGGTCTGCACGGTCCCTCCCACTGGTCGCGGCTACTCCACTAGCACTACAGAAATGCAGATCCGGAGGGTTGGCCACTCGAGAATTCCGTGGCGAAGCCCGCTGGTAGGCTTGTCACGGCTGCTGACCCCGTGCGGGAGAGTCCTTCGGAGCGATTCCGAAGGCGCCGAAGGAGCAAATCCTCCCCGGAATCTCTCAGGCCCCCGTACCGCGCGGACGAGGTCACTCTGGAAAGCAGGGCGGGCTCCGTGCGGCCGAGTGCCAGTGCGGTTCCCTCCCTCACCGACGGTGAAAGCCGGTACGCCCCAGGGCGCGCCGGTGAAGCTCTCAGGTTGAGATGACAGAGGGGGAGGCCGTTCGGGCACCCGCGCCGTGGTGCCCCTCGCAGGTCCTGACAGACCAGGAGGCCTCCACAATGACCCCCCGTCGCGCTCCGCTCTCCCAGCTGGAGCAGGGCATTCCGTTCGCGCAGCGCCACATCGGCCCCGATGACGAGGCGCAGTCCAAGATGCTCGCCCAGGTCGGTTACGCCTCGCTGGACGAGCTGACCGCCGCAGCGGTGCCCGATGTCATCAAGAGCGCGGAGGCACTCCGGCTGCCGGCCGCCCGCACCGAGGCCGAGGTCCTCGCCGAGCTGCGCGCACTCGCCGACCGCAACCAGGTGCTGGCCCCGATGATCGGGCTCGGCTACTACGGCACCTTCACCCCTCCCGTGATCCTCCGGAACGTCATGGAGAACCCCGCCTGGTACACGGCCTACACGCCGTACCAGCCGGAGATCTCGCAGGGCAGGCTGGAGGCGCTCCTCAATTTCCAGACGATGGTCGCGGAGCTGACCGGTCTGCCCACCTCCGGCGCCTCCCTGCTCGACGAGGGCACCGCGGCCGCCGAGGCCATGGCGCTCGCGCGGCGCGTCGGCAAGGTCAGGAACGGTGTCTTCCTGGTCGACGCCGACGCCCTGCCGCAGACGATCGCCGTCATAGAGACCCGCGCCGAGCCGACCGGTGTCGAGGTAGTCGTCGCCGACCTCTCCGACGGCATCCCGGCAGAGATCGCGGAGCGCGGTGTCTTCGGTGTCCTGCTGCAGTACCCGGGCGCCTCCGGGGAGGTTCGGAACATCGAGCCCGTGATCGAGCAGGCCCACGAACTCGGGGCGGTCGTCACGGTCGCCGCCGATCTGCTGGCCCTGACCCTGCTCAGGTCGCCGGGCGACCTGGGCGCGGACATCGCGGTCGGCACCACGCAGCGTTTCGGTGTACCGATGGGCTTCGGCGGGCCGCACGCCGGCTTCATGGCCGTACGCGAGAAGTTCGCCCGCAGCCTTCCGGGCCGCCTCGTCGGTGTGTCCGTCGACGCGGACGGAAAGAAGGCCTACCGGCTTGCCCTGCAGACTCGCGAGCAGCACATTCGCCGCGAGAAGGCCACCAGCAACATCTGTACCGCACAGGTGCTGCTGGCCGTCATGGCCGGAATGTATGCGGTGTACCACGGCCCGGAGGGGCTGCGGACGATCGCCCGGCGCACCCACCGCTACGCGGCGATCCTGGCCGAGGGCCTGCGCGCCGGTGGCGTGGACGTCGTGAGCGGCGCCTACTTCGACACCCTGACCGTGCGCGTTCCGGGGAAGGCCGCGGAGGTCGTCGCGGGCGCCCGCGAACGCGGTGTCAACCTGCGACTCGTCGATGCCGACCTGGTCTCCCTCGCCTGCGACGAGACCACCACCCGTAAGCAGATCGCCGCCGTCTGGGCCGCCTTCGGCACTGCGGGGGACATCGAGGCGCTGGACGCCGTGGCGGCCGACGCACTGCCCGAGGACCTGCTGCGCACCGACACGATCCTCACCCACCCGGTCTTCCATCAGCACCGTTCCGAGACCGCGATGCTCCGCTACCTGCGCAGGCTCGCCGACCGGGACTACGCCCTGGACCGTGGGATGATCCCGCTCGGCTCCTGCACCATGAAGCTGAACGCGACCACCGAGATGGAGCCGATCACCTGGCCCGAGTTCGGTGCACTGCACCCCTTCGCGCCGACCGAGCAGGCAGCGGGTTTCCTCACGCTCATCAGGGAGCTGGAGGAGCGCCTCGCCGAAGTCACCGGGTACGACGCGGTCTCGATCCAGCCGAACGCCGGTTCGCAGGGCGAGTTCGCCGGTCTCCTCGCCGTGCGGGCGTACCACCGTGCCAACGGTGACGACCAGCGGACCGTCTGCCTCATCCCCTCCTCCGCGCACGGCACCAATGCCGCCAGCGCCGTGATGGCCGGCATGAAGGTCGTCGTCGTGAAGACCACCGATGACGGCGAGGTCGACATCGAGGACCTCCGGGCCAAGATCGAGAAGCACCGCGAGGAGCTTGCGGTGCTCATGATCACGTACCCGTCGACGCACGGGGTCTTCGAGGAGCACGTCGCCGACCTCTGCGCCGAGGTCCATGACGCCGGCGGTCAGGTGTACGTCGACGGCGCCAACCTCAACGCGCTGGTCGGACTGGCCAAGCCGGGCCGGTTCGGTGGAGATGTCTCGCACCTGAACCTGCACAAGACCTTCTGCATCCCGCACGGCGGCGGTGGTCCGGGCGTCGGACCGGTCGGTGTGCGCGCGCACCTCGCACCGTATCTGCCGAACCACCCGCTCCAGTCGGCGGCTGGGCCCGAGACCGGTGTCGGACCGATCTCGGCCGCTCCGTGGGGCTCGGCGGGCATTCTGCCCATCTCCTGGGCGTACGTACGTCTGATGGGCGGCGAGGGGCTGAAGCGTGCGACACAGGTTGCCGTTCTCGCCGCCAACTACATCGCCAAGCGTCTCGAACCGCACTACCCGATCCTGTACAACGGCCCTGCCGGGCTCGTCGCGCACGAGTGCATCGTGGACCTGCGGCCGATCTCCAAGGACACCGGTGTCAGTGTCGACGACATCGCCAAGCGCCTGATCGACTACGGATTCCACTCGCCGACCATGTCGTTCCCGGTTGCCGGAACGCTGATGATCGAACCCACCGAGAGCGAGGATCTCGCGGAACTCGACCGATTCTGCGACACGATGATCGCTATTCGTGGCGAGATCGAGAAGGTGGCATCCGGTGAGTGGAGGGCGGACGACAACCCGCTCCGCAACGCCCCGCACACTGCGGCGATGCTCGGTCAGGAGTGGGACCACGGCTACAGCCGGGAGACTGCCGTCTTCCCGGCAGGGGTCTCGGCCGCCGACAAGTACTGGCCTCCGGTGCGCCGGATCGACGGTGCTTTCGGTGACCGCAACCTGGTCTGCTCCTGCCCGCCGCTGGACGAGTACGACAGCTGAGGTGTGAGCGTCAGGGTGTGACGCGGACCTGCGTCGGGGCCGGTGCGGAGACTTCTCCGGGCCGGCCCCCGTTCGTCCCGGCCGGGGTCAGGCGGCCTTCACCACCCGGTCGGCCCCCAGGGGGCGATGCGGGGCGATGACCTGCCCGTCCGGGAGCAGCTCACCGGTGTCCTCGAAGAGGAGGACGCCGTTGCACAGCAGGCTCCAGCCCTGTTCCGGGTGGTGCGCCGTCAGACGGGCGGCCTCCCGGTCGGCGGAGTCGGCGGTCGGGCAGGGTGGCTGATGTTGACACATGGATGGGTTCTTTCGCTGCGTTGTGGTGAAGGTCCTGCGGCTCGATGAGGTGTTCATGGCCGCCTCCCCCCGTATCGATCGGTCCAGCCCCAGTGTTGCGCCACAGACGACGTTCCGCAGGGATTTCGCAGCAGCGCTCCTCCTTGCTCGCAGGACGCATCACCCGGCCGGACGGTTCGGGGCAACTGCACTGCCAGTTCGGGGGGTTCGGGGTGGTCGGACCGGACTAGTCCGGATGGGCCGGGTGCGTGCAGGGCAGCGCCGTGCCCCGTGACCGGGAACGGCGGCGGGGCATCGGCAGCAAGGCGGGACGCGGCGGCGGTCAGGCAGGCGATCCGAGCAGCGGGCCGGGACCAGGAGGGATGCGCAGCGTCATCATGCGGAGCAGATCGGCGACCCGGTGCGGGCGATGCGCGGCGATACCCGGTGGCGCGGGAGCCAGCGGTACCAGGAGATCGTCGGGCCCGAGGGCCCCGCCGGACGCATCGGCCTCGGTATCGCCGTGCAACCAGAGCGCCAGCATGTAGAGCCCCGGAATGGACAGCAGTCGTGGTTGGTAGTGCGGCGTCAACGTCTCGGCCTGGCGCACGGCGAGTTCGGTCGAGGCGAGGTACGGCCCCTCGAAGAAGCGCGAGAAGGCCCAGCCGTCCGGAGTGAGCATGGTGTCCGCCGCGGCGACGGCACGATCCGAGTCGCGGATCAGGAAGCGCCACGCGGTGAGCCGGGTGGCGGGCGCGAGCCCGTCGGGGCCGATCCGGTCCAGCGCATGGACGGGGAGCGGGAGTTCGGGGCTCAGTGGTCCCTGGGCGGCTCGGAGAGCCGGTGTGCGGGCCTCACGGACTGCGGTGGGTGAACCGAGCGCCGTGAGGACACTGCGCAGAGCGGGTGCGGGAGCCGGAGGAACATGCAGCGGCATAGTGGGTCGCCTCTCGCTTCGGAGACACGGTGGTGCGTGGGCGGGTGCAGACGGCGCTGTCGGCATGTGGGGCCAGAGGGGCCGGTGACCGAGCCGGTGCGTCAACTCTCTGCCTCGTCCGCGAAGTTTATACGACACGTGTTCACGCGGTGATTCCACTGGCAGTGCAGCTATTGCTGACAAGGCAGGTTCAGGACTTTATTATGCGGAGATTCTGATGATTCGTCGTCAGCGGCACGGCTGTCGTCAGGGATTTCTCCCAGGACGCGGTCGGCCGAAACGTGCCGGTGTATTCATCGCCCGTCGTCCGGCGAAAACCGGCACTGCTTCATGCCGAGGGAATGTGCCGCCGGACAGTCGCCCTCACATTACTGCCTCGGCGGTGTTCGCGGGGCGTTATGGATCACCGGCCTGGGCATTATCGATCGTGACGCGAGCGGCTGGGTTGCGGGCCGCACACCTGAGGGAGGGACGCTTCGATGGGGGAGAAGGTCGCGGCCGGCGCCTTTGGTCTGTCCGATCCGCCGAGGTACCGGAGCAAGCTCCACCAGTGCCTGGAGGGGTTGGAGAGGCTCCTGGCAGAACAGAGGTTCGACCGCCCGCGCAACCTCATGGGTATGGAGATCGAGCTGAATCTGGCAGGGGTCGACGGCATGCCGAAGATGAGAAATGGGGAGGTGCTCCGCCGCATCGCGAGCAGTGATTTCCAGACCGAGCTCGGGATGTTCAATGTGGAGGTGAACATAGCCCCGCACCGTCTGGACGGGCGTGTTTTCGATCAGCTGGCCGAAGAGATCCGGACCGGTCTGGGATATGCTCATCGGAAGGCAGGCGAGGCCGATGCCGGGATCGTGATGATCGGAATTCTGCCCACCCTGGGCCGCCAGGACCTCGTTGCTGCGAACCTCTCGGACGTGGACCGCTACACACTGCTGAACGATCGAATGGTGGCGGCCCGGGGCGAGGATTTCTCCTTCGATATACAAGGGGTGGAGCACTTGGTCTCCACCTCTTCCTCGATCACTCCGGAGGCCGCCTGCACCTCGCTCCAGTTGCATCTGCAGGTGACGCCGGGGCGCTTCGCGGCCGTGTGGAACGCGGCGCAGGCCGTCGCCGGCGTCCAGATCGCACTCGGCGCCAACTCTCCCTTCCTGTTCGGCAAGGAGCTGTGGCGGGAATCGCGGCCACCGCTCTTCGAACAGGCCACGGACACCAGGGCGCCGGAACTCCGGAACCAGGGAGTGCGGCCCAGGACCTGGTTCGGCGACGGATGGGCCGGTTCGGCGTACGAGCTCTTCGAGGAGAACCTGCGCTACTTCCCCCCGCTGCTGCCGATCTGTGACGAGGAGGACCCGCTGCGGGTACTCGACGAGGGCGGGGTGCCGGGGCTGTGGGAGCTCGTGCTGCACAACGGAACGGTCTACCGCTGGAACCGGCCCGTCTACGGGCTGGCCGACGGCGTACCCCATCTGCGGGTGGAGAACCGGGTCCTTCCCGCGGGCCCCACCGTCACCGATGTGATCGCCAATGCCGCCCTGTACTACGGGCTCGTGCGGGCACTTGCCGAGGAACCCCGTCCGGTGTGGACCAGGCTCCCGTTCACCGCCGCGGCCGAGAACTTCGACACCGCCTGCCGCCACGGCATCGACGCCGAGCTGATCTGGCCCCGCCCAGGGCGTTCGGGCGCGCTGACCCGGGTGCCGGCCGTCAAGCTCGTACGGGACGAACTGCTGCCGCTGGCCGCTGCCGGGCTCGATGCCTGGAACATCGAGCGAGCGGACCGCGAACGCTACCTCGGGGTCATCGAGGAACGCTGCAAGCGGCGGGTGAACGGGGCGTCCTGGCAGGTGGACACCTACCACCGGGCACGGGAGGCCGGACTCGAACGGCATGCCGCACTGGCCGCGACCACGCGCCGGTACGCCGAACTGATGCACAGCGGCGAACCCGTCCACAGCTGGCCGACGGGTGTCCCCGCCCCGTGACGCGTCGTCGCCGGGGCGGGCCGCCGCTGCCTCCGGCCGTCCCGCGCACTACTCCCGGGCGGCGTAGTTGTTCTGTCCGGCCGTCATGACGGCCTGCAGGATCACGGCCTGGATGTCGGCAGGGTCGGTGACCTGGTAGCCCCCGCCGCCGGTCACCTTCGCGATCTCGTTCAACTCATCGCGGTCGCCCTCGGGGCCGACCGCGATGGCGAGGAGCGGCACCCGCCGCTCCGGGTCGGCGATGCGCTTCAGTTCCGCGATCAGGGCGCTGCGGGAGATGGAGCGATCGTCCTGGTTGGATCCGTCGGTGAGGATCACCACGGCGTTGAACTTGCCCTTCACGTACGTCGCCTGGGCGTCCTTGTACGCGGCGAGAGCGGTGTCGTACAGACCGGTCGCCCCGTTCGGAACGGGCTCGAGCGCGGAGAACGCCGCCGCGAGCCTCTCCCGCTGGGTACCGCCGTCCTTCGCCGGGCCGCCGAGTCGGGCCGTAGGCACCAGCCTGCGGTAGTCCTTGTTGCCGTCGAGCGTGGTGGCGAACTCCCAGAGCCCGATCTCGTCGTTCTGGGTGAACTGGTTGAGGGCCCGGATCAAGGACGCCTTGGTGATGTCCATCCTGGACTGGTTGCCGCCCGGCTCGATCGTGGCCATCGAACCCGAGGCATCGACGACCGTCGTCAGCCGCGCGCTCTGCACCGTGATGGTCCACATCCCGAGCGTCTGCTGGAGCACCTCCGTGGTGGGTGCCGCGGCGGCTGTGGTGGCATACGGCTGGGGTTTCCTGCCGCCCGCCGATGCGACCACCGACTCCCCGACGGTCGCGTCGGCGTTCCTGAAGCCGTGCTTCTCCAGAATGGCCTGTGCGCCCGGCTCGCTCAGCAGTCTCATGAACCGCAGGGCCGCCCGGCCCTCGGAGGTGCTCATCCTCGTCTCGTCGACCAGTGTGTACGGATAGTCCAGGAGCGGAGTGCCGTCCCTGGGATAGAAGAGATCGAGTGTGCCGCCACCGGTCGACTCCGTGTTGTGGGCGAACGCGGCCTGTTCGGAGAGCAGGACGGCCTGGTTGCGCTCCGGATTGCCCTGCTCGGCAGCGGAATCGTCCTGGGCCAGGGTTTCGAGCACCTGGGCGTCACTGTCCGACATGCGCTGCGCGAGGAGTTTGGCGGTCGCCGCGACCCGGGTGTCGCTGTCGCCGCCCTGTTGCCCGGAGGAGGCGCCGATGCTGGAGAGGGCGAGCAGCCCGGTGGCACTGCGCGCCGGGTCGGCCGCGCCGAGGCGCACCTCGTCCGAGTCCGTGGCCGCGGCCGTCAGTTCGGCCCAGGAGTACTTCTTCTTCGGCCAGCCCAGCCCTTTGGCCACGGACGGCACCACGGCCAGGGTGACGGGGGAGGAGGCGATGGAATCGCCCGGGGTGAGTGGAATGCCTTCACCGGAGCCTTTGGCCCGGTCGATCCACAGGTCCGAGTCGGGCAGCCAGATCTGGTAGTCCGGGGTCCGGTTGCCGGAGGTGAGGGCCATGGCGACCTTGTAGGAATCACGGGCCACCACCCGCACGTCCAGACAGTGGCCGTCCGACTTCACCTGGTCCGCGCGTGCCTTGTCGGCGACGGCACGTACGGCCGGGGCGATGTCCGGGGAAGTCACCATGGACAGGTGAACGGCGGAGTCCGCGCAGGGCTTCGAGAACGACAGCAATCCGCCCTGCGCCGCGACCGCTGTTCCCGCTGCCACTGCGAGGACGAGCACGGTCGCGATCGCTATGGTTCGACGCCGGCGCGGCGGCGGACCGTCCCCGCTGCTGCCGGTCGCGTGGTCGTCGGGCAAGCTGTGACGTCCCATGACGGTGGTGCCCCCCTAGAGCATCAATAAGGAAACGGGGGCAGCACCATGTCCCATGGTGATCGTCCCCCGGCCTGTCACGCATGATCTTCGTACCTGCATTCGAGACCTTAGCCGGGCGAGGAGCGGGATGGGACGTGAATGCACAACTGAAGGCAGGTGTACAGGTGGAGACCGAGTACGTGGCTGAATCTTTCTCCGAAAAGACTGGGTCGCGACGGATCCTGCGGTCTGAGACAGTGCTGGTACTGGCTCTCTCCTTGGGTGCCAGCGGTGTGTCCGCCCTGATCAGTTTTGTTGGCTCACTGACGAAGCCTGGAGGGCTGAAGGAGCAGGCCGCGACGCTCAACGGCTCGTACGCGCCGGGGCGTCCATGGCTGGATCTCGCCTGGCAGCTCTTCGGTATCGCATCGGCCCTGGTGCCCGTCGCCCTTGTCGCGCATCTGCTGATGAGGGAGGGCTCGGGCCTGCGCGCCATCGGTTTCGACCGGACCAGGCCGTGGCCCGACCTGGGGCGCGGTGTGCTGGTCGCGGCAGGCATCGGAAGCGCCGGGCTCGCCTTCTACCTGGTGGCGAGGGAAGCCGGCTTCAACCTCACCGTGGTCCCGGAGTCGCTGCCCGGTGTGTGGTGGAAATTCCCCGTGCTGATCCTGTCCGCGCTTCAGAACTCCGTAGTGGAGGAAGTGATCGTCGTCGGGTATCTGTTGCGCAGGCTCGGGCAGTTGGGCTGGACGCCGATGGCCGCCCTGGCGGCGAGTTCGGTGCTGCGGGGTTCGTACCACCTGTATCAGGGGATCGGCGGTTTCATCGGCAACATGGTGATGGGCGTCGTCTTCGTGCTGCTGTACCGGCGCTGGGGGCGGGTCGGTCCGCTCGTCGCGGCACATGCGCTGATCGACATCGGGGCGTTCGTCGGGTACGCGCTGTTGGCGGGGAAGGTGGGGTGGCTGCCCACACCGTGAGCGGTCTGCCGGTGTACATCCCGTTGCGCTCACGGCCCTTCGGGCTTCCGGGCCGGGAAGGTGGCGATTCCTCTCCTCGCCGCTCGACCGGGTGCCTCCACCAGGGCGTCACGGTCGACGAGCTGGGCGATCGCACGCCGTACTGCCACGGCGTCGTACGCCACGGATCCATTGCCGACCGACCTTCGGGAACGCCACAGGCCGGCCCGATGCCGGGCCGGCCTGTGCGGTGGTCTTCCTCCCCGGGGCGCCGGGTCCTGGGCCCGACGGGCCGGTCAGTCCGTGCCGGACTCCATCGCGGCGCGGTCCAGCATGGTGTCGTCCTCGGAGACCTTGCCGCGGGACGCGATGGCCTCCGCGCCGCCTTCCGGCATGCTGCCGATCAGCCCGGTCGCGGCTGCCTGGGCGGCGCCGATGGCGGGGTTGGCGGTGCCGATCAGGCCGATGCCGGCGTACTGCTCCAGCTTGGCGCGGGAGTCGGCGATGTCGAGGTTGCGCATGGTGAGCTGGCCGATCCGGTCCACCGGGCCGAACGCCGAGTTCTCGGTGCGCTCCATGGACAGCTTGTCCGGGTGGTAGCTGAACGCCGGGCCGGTGGTGTCGAGGATCGAGTAGTCCTCGCCGCGCCGCAGCCGCAGCGTCACCTCGCCGGTGACGGCCGCGCCGACCCAGCGCTGGAGCGACTCGCGCACCATCAGCGCCTGCGGGTCGAGCCAGCGGCCCTCGTACATCAGCCTGCCGAGACGCCGTCCCTCGTTGTGGTACTGGGCGAGAGTGTCCTCGTTGTGGATCGCGTTGACCAGGCGCTCGTACGCGGCGTGCAGCAGGGCCATACCGGGCGCCTCGTAGATGCCGCGGCTCTTGGCCTCGATGATCCGGTTCTCGATCTGGTCCGACATGCCCATGCCGTGGCGGCCGCCGATGGCGTTGGCCTCCATCACCAGGTCGACGGCGGAGGCGAACTCCTTGCCGTTGATCGTCACGGGGCGGCCCTGGTCGAAGCCGATCGTCACGTCCTCGGTGACGATCTCGACCGAGGGGTCCCAGAACCGCACGCCCATGATCGGGTCCACGGTCTCGACGCCGGTGTCGAGGTGCTCCAGGGTCTTGGCCTCGTGGGTGGCGCCCCAGATGTTGGCGTCGGTGGAGTAGGCCTTCTCGGTGCTGTCGCGGTAAGGGAGGTCGTGGGCGAGCAGCCACTCCGACATCTCCTTGCGGCCGCCGAGCTCGGTCACGAAGTCCGCGTCCAGCCAGGGCTTGTAGATCCGCAGCTGCGGGTTGGCGAGCAGGCCGTACCGGTAGAACCGCTCGATGTCGTTGCCCTTGAAGGTCGAGCCGTCGCCCCAGATCTGTACGTTGTCCTCAAGCATCGCCCGGACCAGCAGGGTGCCCGTGACGGCGCGGCCGAGCGGGGTGGTGTTGAAGTACGCGCGCCCGCCCGAGCGGATGTGGAACGCCCCGCAGGTGAGCGCGGCCAGGCCCTCCTCGACCAGCGCGGCGCGGCAGTCGACCAGGCGTGCGATCTCGGCGCCGTAGGTCTTCGCGCGTCCGGGCACCGAGGCGATGTCGGGCTCGTCGTACTGGCCGATGTCAGCGGTGTAGGTGCACGGGATGGCGCCCTTGTCGCGCATCCATGCGACGGCGACCGAGGTGTCGAGACCGCCCGAGAAGGCGATGCCGACGCGCTCGTCGGCGGGAAGCGAGGTGAGGACCTTAGACATGGGAAGAGTATGCATCACAATGCATGATCATGCAAAATCCTTGTGTCCGGCCAGGGCGCGCGAACGCGGCGCCGAGGGGTGAGCCGGGCCGTCGGTTCCGGCTGCTCAGTCGTTCCCTTCAGGGGCGGGCCCCGGATCGTGGGCCCGCATCGCAAGCATCAGCGCCGAGTCCGTGTGGAGCGTGATGTGTACCGGTGCGAAGGTGGTGGCGTCCACCGGCGACTCCCCGTTGCCGGGATTGCGGGCATAGCGCGGATGGGCGCCGCCGCTGATCTGCCAGCGGATGCGGTGGCCGACGGCGAAGCGGTGAGCGGTGGAGCTCATCGGCACCGTGATCTGCACCGGCTCCTGCCCTTCCGCGCGCAGCCGGCCCAGTCCGTCACAGACGTTGACGGAGCGGCCTCGGGTGTCCACGTCGCACAGGCGGGTGAAGACGTCGGCATGACCGGTGTCCGTGGAGACGCTCAGCCGCGCGGACACGGGTCCGAGGACGTCCACCGGTTCGGTCAGCGGGGGACTGGTGAACGTCAGTACGTCCTCCCGGGCCTCCAGTCTGCTGTTGTCGCGAGGGCCGGCGGTGCGGGAGAGCAGGGGGCCACCGAGGGACGGGGTGGGGTCCTCCGGGTCGTGGCGGAACGACTTCAGTGGTGCACGGTCCCTGGGTTCCTGCTGGATGAGATGCCCCTGAATGGTGGGAAACCACTGGCCGACGGTCGTGACCGGCGGCCAGTCGTCGAGGTTCCGCCAGGCGTTTTCGCTGCCGATGTGCACGCGCACCCTTGTGGGACGGAGGCCGGATCGGTCGGCGTACAGGTGGGCGCGCAGCCAGGCAAGACTCTCGGTGAACACCTCGGGCCATCCCTGTTGCAGGGCGGAGGTGTGGGTCCACGGGCCGACGAGCAGGGAGGTCTCGCATCCGGCCCGGCGCAGCCGGTCGTACTGCGCGAAGGTCTGGTCGACCAGTGCGTCCTGCCAGCCGGTGATCAGGCTCGTGGGCACGCGGAGCCGTGACGCCGCCGTGGCCAGCGATGCGCCGTGCCAGTGCGGGTCTTCGGCGTCCGGGTGTGCCATCGCGTTGTCCAGCCAGGGTATGGGGCCCCCGAGGGCCGGCGCGTATGCCCCGCGCAGTGGCTGTGCGGTGGTGACCTCGCGCAGTCGGCGCTGCAGGCGCAGTGTCGCCCTCAGGAACGGTGCCATGCCCTGGTGCTGGTAGGTCATCCCTGCGCCGACGACGAGGGCGGTCTCCAGGTGCAGCGCACCGTCCGTGTGGAACAGCGCGTAGGGATCGTGCAGGCCCACCTGCACCACCATGGCCTTCAGCTCCGGCGGTGGGTCCAGGGCCAGGGCCCATTGCACGTAGCCCAGATAGCTGGGGCCGACGGTCCCGAGTGTCCCGTTGAACCAGGGCTGCTCGCGCAGCCAGGACACCGTGGCCCGGCCGTCGCCGGCCTCGTTGCGCCACAGATCGAACGCGCCCCCCGAACCGCCGGTACCGCGGCAGCTCTGCAGGACCACGTGAAAGCCCTGTTCGGCGAAGAGCAGGCCATACATGGGGGACCACGGCAGACCCCGGCCGTACGGCGAGCGCACCAGAAGGGTGGGAAAGTCGCCCTCGGCGCGCGGGAAGTAGTGGTCCGTGATCAGAGGGCTGCCGTCGGCGGCCGGTACCACCAGCCCCGGCTCCCACCCGACATCGTGCAGTTTGGCGGGGAGACGGCGCCATGTCGCCCTCATCGCCCGTGCGGCACGTGATGGTTTCCCAGAGGGCGGTGTCCAGGTCGGCCTCGGCGCAGGGTCGTGCGTGGGTGATGTCATCGTTCCCCTCCTCCATATCCGTACGGTGTACGAGAATAAAGGATGCTTGACTGAGGCCCGCAAGATCCCCGGGCGAGGAGAGGAACGTGGACCATGTCCCGTGAGGGAGGGACCGGCGCCCCGGGCGTCGACCCTCAGCAACTCTGGCTGGGCTCCGCCCAGCCCCGCAGGGGCCGCAAGCCCGCCTACAGCCGAGAGGCCATCACGGCGGCGGCCGTCGCCCTGGCGGACGCGGAGGGGCTCGAAGCGGTCACCATGCGCAAAGTCGCCGCGCGCGTAGGAGCCGGCGTCATGTCGCTCTACAGCTACGCCCCCGACAAGGAGACGTTGCTGAACCTGATGGTCGACCGCGTCAGCGGCGAACTGCCGACCACGGACCCGCTCACCGGCGAGTGGCGCGCCGACCTGAAAGCCGTCGCCCACCTCCAGCGCGCCCTCATGCTGCGACACCCCTGGCTGCCTGCCGCCCTGTCCACCCACCGCATCCCCGGACCCAACACCCTGGCCTTCCTGGAACGCGCGCTTGCCGCCCTGCGGCCCACCGGACTGGACGGTGCGGCGAAGCTGGAGATCTTCGCCCAGCTCACGGCATTCGTGGCCGGGCACGTCGCCCACGAGATCGCGCAGGCCGCAGCCGCGCAGTCACAGGACCGAGCCGCATCCGAGGCCCGTTACCTCGCCGCTGTCGCCGCAGACGGCCACCACCCGGAACTCGCCGAAGCTCTCTCGGCCCCTGGCCGCCCCCTCGCCCCCGAAGCCACCTTCACCCGGTTCCTCGGCCGCCTGATCGACGGTCTCGACACCGAATGATTCCTCGCCGCCTTGCGCATCTGTCCGTTCTTGTGAACGAACAGATGCGAGAGTTCTGCGATCGTCCGGTGAGTGGGTATGTCTCACCGGGTTCGCCGTTCGCGGAAGCCTTCTGGAAGCCGGGTGTTGGGCGAGGCGCTGCCAGAAGACCGCTGTCGTCGACCTGACGCCCGGCCCGGTCGCATGAGCGGTAGTGCGTCACGCTCGCCCCAACGGTGCCTGCCGCACCCGGTACGGGAAGAGTCCACGGCGCGGCAGCGCCATGCCGGGAACTGCGTCCTGGCTCATGGGGAGAATGGTGGAACGGTGACACGTTCCGGCCCCTCAGTCGATACAGAACTCGTTGCCCTCGATGTCCTGCATCGGGATGCACGACTCGTTGTCGTCATCGGCAAGCAGCGTTCGCACGTGTACCGCGCCGAGAGCGACCAGTCGTGCGCATTCGGCCTCCAGTGCGGCCAGGCGCTCTGCACCGACGAGCCCGGTGCCGACCCGCACGTCGAGATGCACCCGGTTCTTGGCGGCCTTCCCTTCGGGAACGCGCTGGAAGAACAGTCGCGGGCCCACTCCTGAGGGATCGACGCACGCGAACGCCGACCCCTGACGCTCAGGCGGCAGTGAGCGATCGAAATCGTTCCACGTAGCAAACCCCTCCGGTGGTGGCGGCACGACATACCCCAACACCTCGCACCAGAAACGAGCGACACGCTCAGGTTCCGCGCAGTCGAAGGTGACTTGGAACTGCTTGATCGGCGTCATCGGGCCACCCTAGTGGCGGGCGCTGGTCACCGGAGACCTGCAGGGTCATCGCCGCGCTGACCGGGCTGGCCGATGGCCGAGCGGCTCGCAAAAGGCCGGAGTTCGGGACGGTGGATCCCCGGGTGGTCGACGCGATGCGCCAGGCCATCAAGGAGGGAACCCTGCCGAATCTGCCGGCAGCCGATGAAGATCCAGTTCGGTCAACGTCATCGACTTTGTTCCTCCGCCTGCCGCAGAGTGGCCTACATCGAACGTCGTTCCCGCGAGGAGGGCACCCCTGACCGGCAGCTATCCCGCGACTGCGTCGCTTGCGAAGGCCCCATGCCGCCGACCTCCCAAATCGTCGAGCGCACCTGCTCGGAGACATGCGAAGTTGGTGACGCTCTCGCGGAGGCGTGCCGCTGGCGGCTTTAGTTCGTCGGTGATCCGTTGCGCGGCCCACTTGTGCTCGCGGCGCCAGGACTCGATCTGCGCGATGACCCATGCTGGAGTCGCATCCGGCGCATGCGCGAGAGATACCCATCTCAGCGGCGACGTGGGCGATGGGAGATGTCTGGTACCGCTTCACGAGCCGCCTACGGCCCTCGACGCTCAGGGGCGCATTCGCGTGGGGCACTCGTCGTCCTCTCGAAGTCAGACGACGGCAGGCGCGACACCTATCGTGCGCGCCTGCCGCATTGTGGCCTTTCAGCCCCGCGGTGCCACGCGGATACGGTTCCCGTCAGGATCGGCTGCGAGGAAGGTCAGCCCGAACCCCAGATCATGAGGCTCGCGCAGGATCGTGACGCCCTTGGACTGCCACTGCTTGAAGATCGCGTTGATCTCGTCGGGCCCACCCCCGTGGATGGCCAGGCACACCTCACTGGTGCGCGGGACGTCCGGTGACAGATCCTCGAACTGGCCAGACCACAGAGCAAGGTCAGCGCTGGGCCCGAGGTCGAAGGTGATGTATCCCGGAGTCTCGAACGAGGGGCTCATGCCGAGGAGGTCGCCGTAGAAACGAGCTGCGGCGGGAGCGTCGTTCACGTAGACGATGGACAGAACGGATGTGGTCATGGTTGTTCCTTCTCGCAGGTCGTTGGTACGCATCCATCAGCCTGACCGGGATATGCGCCGCATCGTGTCGCAATTCCTGAAAACCTTGGTAGGTGACCCCAGACCGCTTCTTCACCCTGATGCTGCTCCTCGCATCAAGGGATGCCGTGACCACACAGGAACTTGCCTCGGCGCTCGGGGTGTCCCTTCGAACCATCACCCGGGACCTGAACTGGCTCCGCGACGCCGGTCTCCCGGTGACCGCACAACGGGGCCGCCTCGGAGGCGTGACCATGCTGCCCGGGTCCGGGCTCGACCTCACGCGACTTACGCCGGGCGAGCGTGATCATCTGTCGCTCACCGGGCTGGATGAGAAGCAACGTGCGGAGCTCAACGCATCCGTCGAAAGCCGGCGCGCGCTCTCCAAGATCGGCGCTGCACAGTCACGGCGAGTTCATGAACTCCTGCCGCTCACCGACGTAGTGCACGTGGACAGCCGTCCCTGGCTCCAGGCACATATGTCCGGCACGACTCCGGCTTCGCTGATCGGCCCAGTGCGGCGAGGTCGCCGGCTACGGATCGGGTACGAGAGCCCACGCGAGTCATGCCCACGCGACCTGGTCGTGGATCCCTACGGGCTGCTCGCCAAGGCCGGCACCTGGTACCTCGTCGCCGACCGTGCCCGAGTGCCACGGATGTACCGACTCGAACGGATCACGACGTGGAAAGAAGTCGACCAGCCACGACGGATCCGCGAGAGCCAGACCCTCGCCACCGTCGCTGCAGCGCTCGTTGCTCAGTGGGAACACAACCACGCGATAGAGGTCACCGCCACCATCGACCAGACCCAAATCGAGCGAGCGCAACGGATCTTTGGCCTACGACTCGTCCGGGATGACCATGAGGAATCCGCCACCGGCCACAAGGTGACGATCCGCTTCCTGCATCTGGAGGACGTGCGAGCACTACTGCCGTTCGGGAGCGCCATCACTGTGCACGGCCCCACCGAAGCCAGGGCTCACCTCCGCGACCTCGCCACCAATCTTGCCCACCACTATGCGCCGTCAGTGACGTCCTGACCCGCAACAACTAACAGGCGATCGATCACGGTCACAGACGGCCGGCACTGAGGCAATCAACCTTCACTGAGACGAACGGGCCAGCACCAATCTCGGCTGAGACGAAAGCGAATCAGTGCAGCTTGCTTGAGATCGCATCAACCTTCACTGCGACAGGTCAGCGCGGGTCGGGGTTCGGGGGTTGCTGCGCGAGCTATTCCGATATATCGTTGAGGTATCGCGACAGACAATCAACGAAAGGAACGTAACGATGCGTTCGCATGGACACGAATACGGGCGTCGTGGGCCCGGTCATCAGAGGCAAGGCGATTTCGAGGGGCGGCGGGCGGCCTTCGGCCAGTTCGGTCCGCCGTTCGGTGGAGGCCCCTTCGGGGGTGGTCCGTTCGGTGGGCGCGGTCGGGGCGGTGGACGGGGGAGGGCGCGGCGCGGTGACGTGCGCGCGTCGATCCTGGCGCTGCTGAAGGACCGCCCGATGCACGGGTACGAGATGATCCAGGAGATCGGTGAGCGCAGCGGCGGGACCTGGCGGCCCAGTCCGGGTTCGGTCTATCCGACCCTGCAGCTGCTGGAGGACGAGGGCCTCATCGTCAGTGCGAGCGAGGGCGGCAAGAAGCTGTTCACGCTCACCGACAGTGGCCGCGCCGAGGCGGAGTCCGGTTCCGACGCACCCTGGGAGGAAGTCGGGCGCGGGGTCGACTGGGAGGGTGCCAGGGAGATCCGGCAGGCCGGCTTCGGGTTGATGGAGGCCTTCGGCCAGGTCTGGAAGACCGGCTCGGCCGATCAGCGTGAGAAGGCGCTCGCGGTCGTCAATGACGCCCGTAAGAGGCTCTATCTGATCCTCGCCGAAGAGCAGTGAGTCCGGAGGATCGAGCATTGAGTGCGACGAGGGCCTCGCGGTCGGCCGCGAGGCCCTCCCCCCTGACGTCCCCGTGACCGTCAGGCCGTGACCAGTCCGCCCAGTTTGCGCAGCGACTCGACGAGCGCGGTGGTGGCCGAGTCCCTCAGCTTGCCCGCCATCAGTGAGACCGCGGCGCCGGTGAACTCCCCGTCGATGCGTACCGAGGTCGCGTCCCCGTCCGGGGTCAGTGAGTAGCGCATGGCCAGGTTGACGCCCATCGGTCCCTTGCCCTGGGTGGCCAGCAGGCGGGCGGTCTCCAGCTCCGTCACCGTCCAGGTCACCTCGGCAGGGAAGCCCATCAGTTTCAGGTTCTCCTCGTAGGTGGCCGCGAGTTCGAGCGTTGCCGGACCGCCCTTGGGGAAGCTTGTGTGGGTGGCGTTCCACTGGTCGTACGCGGTGAAGTCCGTCAGCTGGGCCCAGACCTTCTCGGCCGGTGCTTCGATGCGTGCTTCTGCACTGACTTCGGCCATGCGACCACCCCTTCTCGGCGGGTTACGGTGTCGCGGAACGTAGCCGGAGTGGCGGGAACATTCAATACTGATGAACCGTCAGGTTTGCGCGTTCGACCCTTCCGGGTCCGCCCGTCGGATCGGTGCCGCATCGACGTGCTCGCGGGCGTGCGGGTGCGGGCGCCTGGAGAGGAAGTGTCAGGGGTGACAGGGGTGACGCTCCTGACCGCAGCTGTCATGATGTGCCGATGTACGCGCCTCAGGGGAGAAGCGCCGGCCTGGGCACAGCCCTGGCCTCGGCGTTCGCATTCGGTGGTTCCGGGGTGGCGGCCAAGCCGCTGATCGAGGCGGGGCTCGATCCGCTCCACGTGGTGTGGCTGAGGGTGGCGGGCGCCGCCCTGGTCATGCTGCCGGTCGTCTGGCGCCACCGGGCCCTCGTACGTAACCGGCCCGCCCTGCTCCTGGGGTTCGGGCTGTTCGCCGTGGCCGGGGTGCAGGCCTGTTACTTCGCCGCGATCTCCCGTATCCCCGTCGGTGTCGCGCTCCTCGTCGAGTATCTGTCCCCCGCGCTCGTCCTCGGCTGGGTCCGCTTCGTGCAGCGCCGGACGGTCACCCGGCGCGCCGCGATCGGAGTGGTGCTCGCCGCCGGAGGGCTCGCCTGTGTGGTCGAGGTCTGGTCCGGGCTCGGCTTCGACCTGATCGGGCTGCTGCTCGCACTCGGTGCCGCCTGCTGCCAGGTGGCCTACTTCGTCCTGTCGGACCAGGGCAGCGCGGACGGAGCCCAAGGGGTCGAACCGCCGCATCCGCTCGGTGTCATCGCGTACGGGCTGCTGATCGGCGCGGCCGTCCTCACCGCGGTCGCACGGCCCTGGGGGATGGACTGGCCGGTTCTGGCCGGTTCGGCAGACATGAACGGCGCGGACATACCCGCCTGGCTGCTGCTCGGCTGGATCGTACTGATGGCCACGGTGGTCGCCTACATCACCGGGGTGGTCTCGGTACGGCTGCTCTCGCCCGCGGTGGCCGGTGTCGTCGCCTGTCTCGAGGCGGTCATCGCGACGGTGTTCGCCTGGGTGCTGCTCGGCGAGCACCTTTCGGCGCCGCAGCTCGGGGGCGGCGCCCTGGTGCTGATCGGGGCCTTCATCGCCCAGTCGGCAACGCCGAGGACGGCCTCCGGCCCTGTCGCATCCGGACCGGGCGAGGGCCGTGCCGCGGATGCGGACCGAGGACGTCCGGCTGCCGAGCAGGAGTTGTCCGGGGGACGTGCCGCGACGTAACGTGACAGCCATGCATTCGACCGTGCTTCCGCCGCCTGCCGCCTAGGGACTTTCGTTCGGCTCAGGCCAGGCTCGCGTGCCCCGTTGCCGCATCTCGCCGCGTTGTCGTCGGCACCGAAACTCCTTCCCGGAGCTCTCGGTTCCGCTCGAGCAGGGGAGACCCCATCCGGCTCCCTCCGCCGCCTTGCGATGCACGGCACCGCTCCCCGATCCAGCCTGAGCCGGACGAAGGGCCCTGGCGCGCGCGGCACTCCTGACGAAGACCGGCTCGGGCCGTTCCCGGGCGGTTCGTCGCTGCCCGTGTGCGCATTCGAGCGACCACCGTCCAGTCTTCCTTCGGAGAAGCCACGTGTCGAACCCTGCTTCCGGCCTGCCCATCGGGCGGAGCCTCATCTATCTGATCGTCGCCGGTGTTGCCTGGGGCACCGCCGGGGCTGCCGCTTCGCTGATCTTCGAGGTCAGCGACCTGGGCCCGCTCGCCCTGTCGTTCTGGCGCTGCCTGGGAGGCCTCGCGCTGCTGCTCGTCGTGCTGGCGCTCCGGCCCCGGCGTCCGGCCGTCCCCGCCGAACCGCGCGGTCGTCGGCTGCTGCGCATCGTCGGGAACGGCGTCGGTCTCACCGTCTTCCAGGGCGCCTACTTCGCTGCCGTGGAGGCGACAGGACTCGCGGTCGGGACCGTCGTCACCCTCGGGGCGGGCCCCGTGCTCATCGCGGTGGGTGCGCGGCTGACCATGGGGGAGCGGCTGGGGCGCGGTGGACTCGTCGCGGTGGCGGCGTCCCTGGCCGGTCTCGCCGTACTGGTCCTCGGCGGCGACGCTGCCACCGTGCGGCCCGCCGGAGTCGCGCTGGCGCTGCTCTCCGCGGCGGGCTACGCGACGATCACCCTGCTGACCCGGTGGCTCGGCCGCGACGGCGGTGCCACCGACCCGCTCGCCACCAGTGCCTGGGCGTTCGGGATCGGAGCCGTCGGGCTGCTGCCGATGGCGGCAGCCGAAGGGTTCGTACCGCACACCGTTCAGACCGTGCAGGTGGTGGCGCTGCTGGTCTATGTGGCCGCGATACCGACCGCGCTGGCCTATGGGCTCTACTTCGCCGGCGCCGCGGTGGTGCGTGCCGCGACGGTGTCCGTGATCATGCTGCTCGAACCGGTCAGTGCGGCGGTCATCGCCGTGGTGGTGTTTCGTGAGCGGCTCACCGCGACCACGGTCCTCGGGACGCTGATGCTGCTCGCGGCTGTGGTGGGACTGGCATTCGCCGAGGCGCGCGGCGCCGCGCACGCCCGTCGCCGAGCGGCCGTGCCGGCCTGACCGCATCCGGCGGAGGGCCCACCTGTCAGCCGGGTGGGCCCCTCCGGCCGGAGCGGCCGGGAGGGGTCAGAGGGCGGTGAGGTAGTCGGGTACCCCGACCGCGGGGTCCAGGTCGTCCGAGGGGATCGGTGCCGCATAGCCGTGGGCGAGCGGGACGACGCCCGCCCAGTGGGGGAGTTCCAGATCGCGGGGCTCGTCGTTGGGGCCGCCGGTGCGGATCTTGGCGGAGACCTCCTGGAGGTCCAGCCGGATCACGGCTGTGGCGGCGAGCTCCTTCTCGTCGGCGGGCCGGGAGTCGGCGGACCGGCCCGGCACCACATGGTCGACGATCGCGTCGAGGGCGGTCCGTCGCTCCTGCGGGTCGGTCACCGTGCGAGCGATGCCGTGGACCACGACGGAGCGGTAGTTGATCGAGTGATGGAAGGCGGAGCGGGCCAGCACCAGCCCGTCGACATGCGTCACCGTCAGACAGATGGGCAGGCCCGGATCGGTCCGACCGGTCTCCCGCAGCGGCCTGGAGCCGGTCGAGCCGTGTACGTAGAGCCGCTCGCCGATCCGGCCGAAGAGCGTCGGCAGGACGACCGGCGCACCGTCGCGGACGAAGCCGAGATGGCACACGTAGGCCTCGTCGAGTATCGCGTGCACCAGTTCCCTGTCGTACGCCGCGCGGTCGCGGGAACGGGTCGGGACGGTGCGCTCGGTCGGCCGGTATACGGCTGCGGTCTCGCTCGTGGACTGCGGCGGTGCGCTCTCCGACATTGCGTACTCCATTGCACTAGTGCATAATCGCTGTTGTGCTAGGAGAGTATCGGATCGTCGGACGGCGTGCATCGGAAATTGCCGCCAGTGTGGAGCGAGGTGTCGGGTCGGGGGACCTGGCGCCTGGACAACTGCTGCCGCCGATGCGGGAGTTGGCGGCGGTCCTGGGGGTGAATCCCAATACGGTGGCGGCCGCCTACCGCACGCTGCGCGAGCGCGGGGTGATCGAGACGGCAGGGCGCCGGGGCAGTCGGGTCCGGCCTCGCCCCGCGAGTACGGCGCGCGGTTCGCTCCGGGTCGAGGCGCCGCCCGGAGTGCGGGATCTGGGCGCGGGGAACCCCGACCCGGCGCTGCTGCCCCCGCTGGGTGAGGCGTTCGCGGCGACGGCGGGCGAGTACGCGCGGGAGCCCGGGATGTACGGACAGGCGTCGGTGGACCCGGAGTTCGCCGCGAACGCCCGTGCCGCGCTGGATGCCGACGGAGTGCCTCCGGGGCCGGTCGTCGCGGCCTCGGGATCGCTGGACGCGATCGAGCGTGTGCTGATGGCGCATCTCAAGCCCGGTGACGCGGTGGCCGTCGAGGACCCGGGGTGGGGCAGCATGCTGGATCTCGTACCGGCCCTGGGGCTGCGTCCCGTGCCCGTGGCACTCGACGACGAGGGTCCGCTGCCCGATGCCGTCGCGCACGCGCTCGATGCCGGTGTCCGCGCGCTCGTGATCACCGATCGGGCCCAGAATCCGACCGGTGCCGCGATCGGCGCCGAGCGCGCCCGCGCACTGCGGGACGTCCTCGCCGGACACCGCGATGTCCTCCTGATCGAGGACGACCACGGGCACGCCATCGTCGATCTTCCGCTGTACCCGCTGGCGGGTGCCACGGACCGGTGGGCCTTCGTGCGGTCGGTCGCCAAGGCGTACGGGCCGGATCTCCGGGTCGCCGTGCTGACCGGCGATCCGGTCACCACGGACCGGGTGTCGGGCCGGCAGCGGCTGGGGCCCGGCTGGGTCAGCCGACTGCTGCAACGGACCGTGGTGCACCTGTGGACCTCGGGCACGGTCGACCCCGGTGCGGTGGCCCGGGCCTACGGACAGCGGCGGGACGCACTCGTGCGGGCGCTGGCGGAGCGAGGCGTGGAGGCGCACGGGCGCAGCGGCATGAACGTGTGGGTGCCGGTCGCCGACGAGACCGGTGCGGTGGCGCGGCTGCTGCACGCGGGCTGGGCCGTCGCGCCCGGCGCGCGGTTCCGGATGGCCGCGCCGCAGGGGATCCGGCTCACCGTCTCGCCGCTCGCCGATGCCGACATCGGTCCGCTGGCCGACGCGGTGGCCGCTGCGGTGGGGCCGGTGAAACCGCTGACCTACGGCTGAGTCCCGGTCCCGGGCGGCCGGCCCCCGTTCCGGGGTGTCCGACCCCTGGTCCCGGGCCCGCTGCCACGCGCCCTGCTCTGGGTGAGCGCGGCTCCGGCCAGGACCACGAGCGCCCCGAGGGGGGTGTTCCAGCTCAGGCCCTCGCCCAGGACGACGACACCGGCAGCGGTGGCGATCACCGGGATGAAGTAGGTGACCATCTGTGCGGTCGTCGGCCCGACCTCCTCCACCAGCCCGTACTGGATCAGCACCGCGAGACCTGTGCCGAGCGCCCCCAGAGCGACCACGGCAAGGGTCGGAAGCAGGGGGAACCCATCGGGAGCCGAGGTGAACAGCGGGGTCACCACGGCGAGCTGGAGCGTGCCGAGGAAGAGCTGACTGCCGGTCAGGGCGAGCGTGGACGAACCACTTCCGGCGAGCGTCCTGCGGACGTAGATCCAGCCGATCGGGTAGCTGAGCGAGGCGAGCAGGGCCATGGCCGTACCGCTGATGTCCAGCCCGTTGAAACCCTGCCAGGCGCCCAGCACGGTCAGCACACCGAGGAATCCGAGCCCGAGTCCGGCGACCCGGCGGCGGGTCGGCCGGTCCTCGGAGAGCGCGACGAGCGAGAGCGCCATGCCCCACAGCGGCGAGGTCGCGTTGCAGATTCCGGCCAGCGTCGACGGGATGCTCAGTTCGGCGTACGCGAAGAGCGAGAACGGCAGGGCGTTCAGGAAGAACGCGGCGACGGCCAGATGTCCCCAGGTGCGGGCCCCGCGCGGCAGCCGCTCGCGTCGTACCGCCATGGCGACGGCCAGCACCGCCGTGCCTGACAGGAGGCGGCCGAGGGTGACCTGGAACGGCGCGTACCCCTGGGTGCCGACCTTGATCAGGAGAAAGCTGAAACCCCAGATGAGCGAGAGGGCGCCGAATCGTATGCGCCAGTCCGTCGGCCGGCGTGCCGCAGACGCCGGGACCGGAGCCCCTGCCGTCCGACCGGTCGGCAGGGCAGGGGCGGAGAGCTCGGCGGGAGGGGGGCTGCTCGGTGCGGTGAGGGCGCTCATGGGGTCAACCATGGCCGAGGCCATTGCGTAGAACAAGCGAGATTCTGTACGCGCATTCGCGTAGCATTGCTT
The DNA here is from genome assembly GCF_040680455.1 of Streptomyces sp. NPDC052052. Lineage (NCBI taxonomy): Bacteria > Bacillati > Actinomycetota > Actinomycetes > Kitasatosporales > Streptomycetaceae > Streptomyces > Streptomyces sp. NPDC052052. The sequence continues at coordinate 34,080 of NZ_JBFAWU010000036.1, forward strand.
ACATGTTGAACCTGGAGCGCCTGCGTACCCTGGACGCCGTCGCGCGGCACGGATCGGTCGGTGGTGCGGCTGAGGGGCTGCATGTGACCACCTCGGCGATTTCCCAGCAGATGTCGAAGCTGGAACGGGAAGTGGGCCAGCAGCTCCTCGCCAGGAACGGCCGAGGTGTCCGGCTCACCGACGCCGGTCGACTGCTCGCCGACCACGCGGCCCGCATCCTGTCCCAGGTCGAGCTGGCCCAGTCCGACATCGAGGCGCAACGCGGGGAGGTGGTGGGTGAGATCCTGCTCTCCGCCTTTCCGACCGCGGCGCGAGGACTCTTCCCCGCGACCCTTCTCGCGCTGCGCGCGGACCACCCCGAGCTGCGGGTCCGGACGAGCGAACTGGAGCCCGAGGCCGGGATCCGCGCGGTGCTCAGGGGCGACGTCGACCTCGCGGTGGTGCTGGACTGGAGCAACAAGCGACTGCCGGTGCCCGGCGGCCTGGCCAGGGTCGGCATTCTGGACGATGCCCCGGACGTCGCGATGCCGGCCGGTCATCGCCTCGCGGACCGGGTGGAGGTGGACCTGGAGGAGTTCGCCGACGACGACTGGATCTCCTGGCCCGAGGGAGAATTCTGTTACGACTGGCTGATGTTCACCCTGCGCTCCAAGGGTATCGAACCGTGCATCGCGCACCTGGCAGGTGAGCACCACACCCAACTCGCCCTGGTCGCCGCAGGGATGGGTGTCTGTGTGGCGCCCCGGCTGGGCCGGGGGCCGGTGCCCGAGGGGGTGCGGCTCGTCCCCGTACGGCAGAGGATGCTGCGGCACGTCCATGCGGTGTGGCGCACGGACGCGGACCGGCGTCCGTCGATCAGGGCGGCGGTGGCCGCGCTCCGGGCGGCCGGCCGGGCCGCGGCATAGGGAATGGCGGCAGGGGCTCAGGTGGCGGACACCTCTGCGATCTTCCGGAAGTCCCAGGAGGTGATGGTCTCCGGGGTGAGACGCAGCCAGGCGTGCCGACCGTCGTGCGGCATGGTCTGCATACCGAAGTACTTCGCCGCGAAAAGCCTTTCCGGCAGGTCGAGTTCGGGACAGGGCTCGCCGGTTCGGGGCGCCTCCGCCACCGGGACGGCGGTGCCGGAGAGCTCGACGCCGCGCAGGTCCGTGTACTCCACCCCGTCGTCCACGACCACCGCGATCCTCGGGTCGTCGCGCAGCTGGGACCAGCGCAGGCTACGGGTGATCGAGTACAGCCAGAGGGACGTGCCGTCCCAGGCGAACCAGAGGGCGCCGACGTGTGGGCGGCCGTCCGCGGAGACGGTCGCGACCCGGCAGGTGCGCTGCTCGGCGAGATAGGCGTCGCGTTCCTCGTCCGTCATCATGATCCGACGGCCTCGTCGCTGACTGGCGGGCATGGAATCCCCTTCGACGTAACTGACTACCTGTCAGAAATCATGGGGTCTCTTCCCTCGTCATGCAATGGCCGTTACCCTCGCGCGCCGATCCGCCGTAGAAGGGGGCAACCGTGCCGTCGAAGGAACAACTTGCCGAGCAGCTCGATCCTGGCTCCTGCGTGCTGCTGACGGTCGAATGCCAGCAAGGAGTCGTGGGCCCCGCGAGCGCGCTGCCCGAACTGGCCGAGGAGGCCCGGTCGTCCGGCGCGCTGCGCCGGATCGCCCGGTTGGTGGCAGCGGCTCACGAGGCCGGGGTCCAGGTGCTCCACGCGGTGGCCGAGCGACGGCCCGACGGGCGGGGTGCCAACAGCAACGCCCGCCTCTTCCGGGCCGCGGGCCGGTTACCCGTACAACAGCTCTCGGGCACCACGGCGGTACGGATCGCCCCGCCCATCGAGGTGGCGGACGAGGACCTGATCGTCCGGAGACTGCACGGCCTCTCGCCCATCGCCGGTACGGACGTGGACGCGCTGCTGCGCAACCTCGGCTGCCGGACGCTCGTTGTCACCGGGGTCTCGGCCAATGTCGCCGTTCCCAACGCGGTGTTCGACGCGGTGAATCTCGGATACACGGCAGTGGTGCCGTCAGACGCCATCGCGGGAGTGCCGGCGGAATACACCCCCGCGGTGATCCGTCACACACTCGCGCTCGTCGCCACCGTCACGACCACCGACGAGGTGCTCGGCTGCTGGCCGAGCCGCAGGCGGGCCAGGGGCTGACCGGCGGGCGGGGCAGGACAGCTCTCAGGGCGCGAGCGTGATCGAGTCGCCGCTGACCCTGATCGACCGGGCGGCCAGCGGACGGGTGGCCGGGCCTCTCTTCACCTCACCCGTCGCCACGTCGAACTTGCTCCCGTGGCAGGGGCAGTTGATGACTCCGTTCGACACGCTCGACACCGCGCATCCCTGGTGGGGGCAGTCCGCCGAGAACGCCTTGAACTCACCGGCCTTCGGCTGCGTCACCACGACGCCCCGGTCGGCGAATACCGTTCCGCCGCCCTCCGGGATGTCGGAGGTCTTCGCCAGGGACTCTCCGGCTGCCTCCGTCGATCCGCCATCGGTCGGCCGGGCCGCGCTCCGGCCGCCCATGGCAGGCCGGATCGCATCCGTACCGTCCGAGTCCTTCTGACTGCCGCACGCGGTGAGTACGGCAGCCGCCGATACGGCTCCGATCGCTGCGACAACGGATCGGCGCCCGGGACCGTCCTCGTGCTCCTGCGATGCGGTCATGCCGGCCTTCCCTTCCATGCTGCTCTCGATCGGGGTGTTCACTTCGGTGTTCACGACTTCGATGTCCACGATTTCTGTGTTCACGGCTTCCATGGGGTGATGCGGAGTGGGACTTCCGTGTCCGGCAGCCCAGGGGCCTCTCGAGGAAGTCCCGCTCCGGCGGCGGCAGATGGATCGTCGCCTCCTTCCCTGTGGCCGGGTGGTCCGCCCGACTGCGTGGCGGAGACCCGTACCAGGAAGGAGACGGCCCCATGGTCATCGGCAGGTCCGCGCACCGGCATGAGCGGGTGTGCCGGCCCGGCCGCTCCCGGGGCGGCAATCCGCGGCTGCACATGTGTGGAAGTGCATTCGGATGGCGGACGGGCTGTTCCTCCTCACGGGTGGCGCCCGGCCGGAACGGTGGGACGGCGCTCGCGGGCGGCGGCGGGCAGCCGGACCGCGGATCCCGCCCTGAAAAGCCGCACCCGGTGCGCGAGACCTCCGCGTTCGCCGTACCGCCCTCGCACGGGGCTCTGGCGCGGCGGCCGCACAGAGCGGGAGTGTCAGAGGCGTCTGCCAGGCTGATCCGCATGACACCGAGGAGCTTCGACGTCATCGATCGGGCCGTTCGCGGCGGTCGGGGTCCGGACCCCCCGACGCCGGAACACCGTCCGGACCGGACCCCGGACGGCCCGGCGCGTGACCGGTGCCTCGATGCCGACGTCGCCCGGTGCGGCCCGGTTTTCCGTCAATTTCTGCCTGAATGTACTCACAGGGGGCCATGGCGCGGACTGGGGTGGGGGTATCCCCCCATCATTCAGGGGGCGCACCGGATCGCTGACGGATCGATCGCTGCGTAGCGTCATTGACCTGTTGAACCACACGTCGAGAACGTCCCGAACGGGAGGAAATCGTGTCCACACGCAAAAGCAGGATCCCGGTCATTCTCTTAGCCGGCGCTGTGCTGGTCGTACTGGCGGCAGTGGGGGCTGGGGCCGTCGTCGGGTTCTGGGGCTCGGTCGACGACAAGAGCGCCCCGGTGCAGCGCACCTTCGAGGTGGGCGGTGACCGGCTCACCATCTCCCGGAGCAACGGTGACCTCGACGTGCGGCCCGCCGACGTCGACGAGGTCGAGGTGAAGCGGTGGTTCTCCGGATGGTCGGTCTTCGGGAAGCCCAAGGCGTCCTGGGACCTCGTGGGCGACAAGCTCACGTTGGGCACCGACTGCGGATTCGTCATCAGCAGCTGTTCCGCCCGCTACGAGGTGCTCGTCCCGAAGAACCTCGCCCTGACCGTCGAGGGTGACAACGGCGAGACCACCGCCACCGGCTTCGACACGGCACTGCGGATCCGCTCGGACAACGGGTCGGTCCATGTCTCCGACGCCTCCGGCAGCCTCACGCTGCACAGCGGAAGCGGGGAACTCCGGGCCACCGGCATCGACTCCGGCCGGGTCGAGGCCAGGTCCGCCAACGGGAAGGTGTACCTCGCCTTTGTCTCCACGCCCGACCGCGTGGACGTGCGGACGGAGAACGGCGGAGTGACGGTCGAGGTGCCGGACGCCGCGTACAAGGTCACGACCAGGACGGAAAACGGGGACGTCGAGGCCAACGTGCCCACGGACGCGTCCAGTGACCGCACGATCTCGGCGCGGACCGAGAACGGCGCGATCACCCTGCGTACCGCGGGCTAGGGCCTCGCGTTCGGATCACGCCGGGCTCGCATGCCCCGGCGCCGCACCTTGCCCTTCGTCGGTCGCACGGCTCCGCCATGACCTCCTCCTCCGCCCTGCGATTGCGCGGCACCGGACTCCGCTCCCTGATCCGGCCCGATCCGAACGAAAGACCCTGGAAGCGCGACCCTCACACGACAAGGAACCGATGATGCAGTTCCCGTCCAGGCGCGACGCAACGCCGAACGACGGTACTCCGGGTATCGGAAACCACGAGTACTCACCCTGGATGCGCTCGAACACGGCCGATGAAGCGCAGGGCCGTCACGACGGACCGATCCCACGCGTGCCGCGTGACGAGGTGCGCCGCCGGTTGCTGGCCGCGGCCGCGAAGTCGTTCGCCGAACGCGGGTACGACGACAGCAGACTGGAGGACATCGCCAACGCCGCCGGATTCACCAAGGGCGCCGTCTACTCGAACTTCTCCGGCAAGCCGGAGCTCTTCGGCGCCATCCTCGGGGCGGGCGCGGACACCGAGTTCAACCTGGTGATGACGGAGATCCGCGACGCCGACGACCCGGCCGAGGCGATCGGCCTGGCCGCGCGGACGGTCGCCCGGCGGATCGTCGACGACGCCGAACGCGGGCAGCTCGGCCTGGAGTTCGCCGCGCGCGCCGCCCGTGACGACAGGACGCGGGACATCCTGACCCAGTTGCGTCGCGCTCAGCGGGCGGCCGCGAGCCGGTCGATCACCGAGGTCGCCGAACGCAGTGGGGTCAGGACGGCCGTCAACCCCGAGCTGGCCGCGCTGATCCTGCACTGCCTGTGCAACGGCCTCTCGAACGAACGCATCGCCGACCCGGCAGCGATCGATGCCGACACCGTGGAGGACGCCCTGTCCGCGGTGCTCACGATGCTTCTCGGCCCCACCGACAGCTTAAGGACCACGTGATGGCAACCCTGCTCTACTCCCTCGGCCGGGCGGCCTTCCGCCACCGCGGCCGGTTCCTCGCCGGCTGGCTACTGCTCATCGCACTGGTGGGCGGGGGACTGGTCATGTTCGGCTCGCAGCTCGACAGCGAGGCCACCATCCCCGGCTCCCAGTCCCAGAAGGGCATCGACGTACTGGAGAAGTCGCTTCCGTCCTCCACCGGAGTCACGGCACAGATCGTCTTCGTCGCCCCGAAGGGCTCGACGGTCGACGATCCCGACCACCGCACCGTCATCGAGAAGACGGTCGCGGCCGCGGGCAAGGCCCCACAGGTCGAGACGGCGGTCGACCCCTTCGAGGTCCAGTCCGTCTCCGCCGACCGGCGCACCGCACTCGCGCAGGTGCTCTATCCGATCAAGCGTGACGCGTTGGAGGACTCCAGCGTCGCAGCGCTGGAGAAGATCGCCTTCGACGCCCGGTCCAGCGGGCTGCGGGCCGAGGTCGGCGGCACCATCTACAGCACGGCCGGTCTGGAGGTCGGGACCGGCGAGGTGATCGGCCTGGTCGTCGCCGTCCTGGTCCTCGTCATCACCTTCGGATCACTGCCGGCGGCGGGGCTGCCGCTGCTGTCGGCGCTGGTCGGACTCGTCGTCGGACTGGTAGGGCTCCTGCTGGTCTCGAACGTCGCCACGGTCTCGTCCACGGCGCCGAGCCTGGCCCTGATGGTCGGGCTCGCCGTCGGCATCGACTACGCGCTGCTCATCCTGTCCAGGCATCGCACCCAGCTCGCGAACGGGATGGACGCCCAGGAGTCGGCGGCACGGGCCACCGGCACCGCGGGCAGCGCCGTGGTCTTCGCGGGTCTGACCGTGATCATCGCGCTCTCGGGACTGACCGTCGTCGGCATCCCGTTCCTGAGCGTCATGGGTCTGGCCGCCGCCGGCACCGTGCTGATGGCGGTGCTGGTGGCGATCACCCTGCTTCCCGCCCTCTTCGGGTTCGCGGGAACGCGGCTGAAGCCCAGACCCGGATCGCGCGCCGCCCGGCGGGAGCGCGACACGGCCGACTCCGCGGGCCGGTCCATGGGCGAGCGGTGGGCCCGGATCGTCACCCGCCGTCCGCTGGTGACAGTGGTGGCCGTCGTCCTCGGCCTCGGCGCGATGGCGCTGCCGGCCTCCCAGCTCACCCTGGCCATGCCCGACAACGGCACGGCGGCCCCCGAGTCGACACAGCGCAAGGCATACGACCTGATCTCCGATGCTTTCGGTCCCGGCCGCAACGGGCGGCTCATCGTCCTCGTCCGGACCGAGCGCACGGACCCCGAGGCGGCCGCCCGCCAGGTGGCGGCCGGGATCGATCGGCTCGATCTGCCCGAGGTCCTGTCCGTCAGTTCCCCGCAGGCCGGCACGGACGGCAGGACGGCGATCGTGACCGTCGTGCCGAAGGCCGGCCCACGGGCCGAGGAGACGGTGCAACTGGTCCGCGACATCCGCGCCGTCACCCCGGGGCTGGGGGAGAAGGCGGAGGCCGAGGTGCTGGTCACCGGCTCCACCGCCGCTGCGATCGACGTGTCCGACCGGCTGAGCGATTCACTGATCCCGTTCGCTGCGATCGTGGTCGGGCTGGCGCTGTTGCTGCTGTTGTTCGTCTTCCGTTCGATCGTGGTTCCCGTCAAGGCGGCCGTCGGATTCCTGCTCTCCGTGGGGGCGGCGTTCGGCGCGGTCGTCGCGGTCTTCCAATGGGGCTGGCTCGCGGACCGGTTCGGTGTTCCGACGACAGGGCCCGTCTTCAGCTTCATGCCGATCGTCCTGATGGCGGTTCTGTTCGGGCTGGCCATGGACTACGAGGTCTTCCTCGTGTCGCGGATGCGTGAGGAATACGTCCGCACCGGCCGTCACGGTGAATCCGTGATCGCGGGGTCACGGTACGCCTCACGAGTAGTCACCGCCGCGGCGCTGATCATGTTCTCCGTATTCGCGAGCTTCGTGACCGCCGAAGACCTCACCCTCAAACCGATCGCCCTGGGTCTTGCCGTCGGTATCGTCGTCGACGCCTTCCTGGTCAGGATGGCCCTGGTGCCGGCTCTCCTGGCGCTGGTGGGCAAGGGCGCCTGGTGGCTGCCCCGCTGGCTCGACCGATTGCTTCCCGACCTCGATGTCGAGGGAGCCGAACTGGATTCCCCGAAGCCGCACGAGGATCGGGAACTGGCGCAAAGCGTGCGCTGAGTCGTCCGCCCCGAGGATGTTTCCACCGGACACGGGACCCGTCATTCTCCTGGTGACAGGGGAATGGCGGGGCGTGTGATCACGTGAGGAAACTTCGGTTGTGGAGGTTTCCCGGAATGCCTTGTGGGGTCGAAGGGGTGTCCGGTAAATCTGTCGAGGTACATATCCCACCTGATAGTGGTTCTGAACGGGGGAAGTATGTCCTTCAAAGCGCGATCCAGTATTTATGAGGTGCTGGACGACCGGTTCCTGATCCCCGCGAACGGGGACAAGAGGCTGGAGTTACTCTTCGACGGCTCCCGGTGGACGGAGGGGCCGATCTACCTGCCGGCGTGGCGGCAGGTCATCTTCAGCGACATCCCGAACGACCGTCTGATGCGTTGGGACGAAACGACCGGCGCGGTCGGTGTCCTTCGTGCTCCGGCCGGATACATCAACGCCAACACCCTCGACCGCGAGGGCCGGTTGATCAGCTGCGAGCAAGGGAGGCGTCGTGTCACGCGGACCGAACACGACGGCTCCATCACGGTCCTGGCCGACACGTTCAAGGGCCACCGCTTCAACGGTCCGAACGACGTGGTCGTACGCTCCGACGGTTCGATCTGGTTCACGGATCCGGTCTTCGGCATCATCAGCAACTACGAAGGAGAGCGCGGCGAGAGCGAGATCGGCGCCAGTAACGTCTACCGGGTGGATCCGGAGTGCGGCGAGGTCCGGATCGTGGCCGACGGTTTCGGTACTCCCAACGGTCTGAGTTTCTCCCCCGACGAGACACAGCTCTTCGTGTCCGACACTCTGGCGGGGCAGGTCCGGGCCTTCGACGTACGACAGGACGGAACCCTCTCCGACGGCAGCACATTCACCGAATCGCCCTTGTCCGAAGCCCAGTTCGACGGCGTCAAGTTCGACGACGAAGGACGGCTGTGGACGGCCGCGGGGCGCAGCGGGCTGCACTGCTACGACCCCGACGGCACCCTGATCGGTCGGATTCTCTTCCCCACACCGGTTTCCAACTTCACCTTCGGAGGGCCGAAGAACAACCGTCTCTTCGTCTCCTCCGCCTCCAGCCTCTACTCCCTGCTGGTGGCCGTCACCGGAGCGCCACGCATCGGCGGCCAGAGCGTGGGCGCACGGTCGAGGCCTGCACGGGACATGGAGCTCTCGGTGGCTGCGATCAGGTGGCAGATGAACTCCGAGACGTCCGAACCCGTGGTCGGGTCCTGACACGAGGGGCGCCGCGACCGCCCCTGCCCGGCAGGGCCGCAGGGCGGACGCTGCGCCCCGGCGTCACCCGTGGAGGTTGAACAGGGGGTCCCCGGTGGCGACGGCGGTGGCCAGCTCCACGCGGGACCGCAGGCCGGTGCTGCGGAACAGCCGGTTGAGTCGGCTGGAGACACTTGTCTCACTCACCGAGAGGGCCGCCGCCAGCCGACGGTTCGAGAGCCCTTCGGCGACCAGCCGTGCCAGCAACAGATCCATCTCCCGTGCGGCGCCCCGGCGTTCGGGGGGCCGGAGCCCGGCCTCCCGTAGAACCGTCCGGACCCGGTGTCGCCACAGCAGCGCATCGAGGTGCCCGAACAGTTCGTAGGCCTCCCACAGCAGTGCTTCGCTGGAAGGCGCCGACGGGTCGGCCCTGGCGACCGCCAGCAGGGTGAGAGCCGTTTCGTACGGCTGGCCCAACGAGCGCACGAGGGCGAGGGCGCCGTGCGCGTCCGAGGTGCTGTCGGGCAGCCGGGCACGCAGGACGGGGCAGAGTCGTACGGCCTCGACGCGGGAACGCAGCCACAGCAGACGGGCGTGGACGTCGCCCCTGGTGGCGGTGCGGTGCAGTTCGTCCAGGCAGGACAGCGCTTGATCGGCCTGCCCCTGGGTGGCCGCGAGGATTGCCAGAGCCGACCAGAGCGGACCGGTGCCCAGCACACAGCCGTCCTCCGAAGCCTCGGCCAGCCCGCGCCGCAGTGTCTCGCGCGCGGCTTCGGGTTCTTTGGAGAACAGGTGGATCGCGGCCTCGGCGGAGTCCAGCAGGTGAGACATGGGAGCCGGAATCGTCCGTGCGTTGTCGAGTACGGTCCGCGCACGGGAGGGCCAGCCCTGGGCGAGCAGTATCGTCGATGCCTTGGCGTGGACGAGCACGCCGAGAGGTACGTGGCTCGTCGGAAGGTGATGGATCATCAGCCGACGGGCGCCCTGCAACGCCTCGTGCCACGCGCCGTTCAGGAACTGGTACAGAAAGGCGGCTCGCGGCGGCAAGAGGGCCGCCTCGATGCCACGCGCGTGCAGGAAGGACTCCGCGCCTTTCAGATCGCTCAGCGTCAGCAGGGACTCGGCCTGGTGGACGGTGAGCCCGAAGTTCCCCAGGGACGAGGACAGTTCGATGTCCGGGGCACGGACGATCCGGTGGAGGGCCGTCGGATCGCCCCGCATCAGCAGGGCCTTCGCCTTGAACGTCCGGCCGAACGCCCGGATGCAGGGGTCGGAGTGGGAGTCCAGCCCCCTCCGCTCGACCAGATTCCCCACCTCGGCCCATCGGCCCAGCAAGGACGCGGCCACCGCGGCGGGAACGGCCAGGTCGCGGTTCACGTCGGCGGCCAGAACCTGCCCGCGTGCGGACAATCTGTCGACGTCGCCGGTCGAGGCCAGCCTGGTGAGTTCCACGGCGACGAGTACGGCCCGTGTGACGGTGTCCAGTTCCTGTGCGTGCGCGCGTGCCAGCGCCGCGATGGTCTCTTCGGCGGCAGGTTGGTCTCCCACCAGCAACGCCTCCGACGCGAAGGCGATGACCGCCGGGGCGCACTGGGCCGGATCGGCGGTCAGATCGACGGCGGCCCGCAGCCAGCCGGCCGCCCGGATCCGGTGAGTGGTGCGCAGCCGCTCGGCTGTGCCGAACAACTCCCGCGCGGCCCGCTGCCGGTCGACCAGCGCTCCGGCATCGACGATGCGGTCCGCCAGGTAGGCCAGTCGCGCCGTGGCGTCCCCGTGCCGTGTCCCGCCCGGTGCGCCCTCCGGTTCACCGTCGTCCGTCTCCCACAGCGCGTGTACCGCGACGGCTGCCGCCACACGGCGTTCGTACGGCCCGAGCCGGGCCTGTAGCGAGGCGGCCACCAGGGGGACGCGGAAGCGCCAGCCGGACGGACGGCTCCCGTCGTGGTCGCCCGGTCCGGCCACGAACCCGTGGTCCACCAGTCGGTGCAGAGCCTCCTTCACCGCGCTGTCGGACAGCCCGGTCGCCGTCGCGACCGGCCTGGCCGTGTCGTCGGCCATCGGCTCCAGGAGGCTCAGGGTCTTGGCCACCCGCCACACGACGTCTCCCAGTCCCCGAAGGGTCCGCACGAAGCGATCATCTTCCGGCAACAGCGGGGTCGGCGCGTCCGTGACCAGGTGGGCGTGACCGATGAGAACCCGTATCACCCGGCCGTCGGCCGGTTCCGTCGCCGCCACGACCGCGGCGGGGTTCCCGCCGCTGAGCCGGTGCAGTTCGTCCACCAGTCTGTCGTCGGGCACGGCGCGTAATCGGACGGCGAGCATACGGGCTATGTCGTGTGCGGGGAGCGGCGGCAGATCGACCACGCCGACCACCCCGTCCTCGGACATCGAGGTCAGGCCCGCCCGCTCGGTCTGCTGCTCGGCCGGCCATCCGCCTCTGACGGGGGCCACGCCCATGACCAGTCGTGCGGAGGGGACTTTCGGCAGGAGAGAACGGAGCAGCGACAGCGACTCGGGGTCGGCGTGCTGCGCGTCGTCGACCAGGACGACGGCCGGCCCCTGCGTACGCAGTGACTTGTCGAGCAGTCCGAGGGCACTGTCCGGGCCGGATACGGACGGGCCGGCCGGCGGCCGATGCCTCTCCGGAGACGAACGTGATTCCGCCATGGACTCGGCGGAGGCAGCCGGGACGGACATCGGCCGCGTCAGGGCCAGAACAAGACGGTGAGTGAGGAGAAAAGGAGTCAGGTGGTCGCCGGGCAGACACGTCACGTGGTAGACGGAGATCTCGGCGGTCCCCAGACGTTTCCTGAGCGCGTGGAGTGCGGTCGTGCGCCCTGCCCCGACATCCCCGTGCAAAAGCTGGATAGCGGGGCCCGTGCCGGATGTGACCGTTTCCCACAGGCGCTGGACGGTGTTTTTCCGGCCAATACCGCCGGGCTCGGCGGATGGTAAAGGTTTCCCTTCGGGAGCCACTGTGTTCGCTGAAAATCTCCTGGTCATCGACCATCCTCGGGTAAATCGCAGGGAAATCTTTTATCGTGCACGTCTTCGAGCCGGATCATAGACGGCCCGCTTGACACCCAGCCCGGGATCCGAAGAGTTGTGGATGCACGCGTTGCCGAGTTCGCGGTCTGACGAAGGTGTGAATTGGTAACAATTTTGACGCCCCAGCGAGGTGCCACGCTCGTCGGGCGGAAAGAGGAGTTCCGGGAGATCGAGACGGCGCTCGGCAGGGCCGGATCGGAAGGGCGGCTGCTGGTCGTCCACGGCGACCCCGGGGCGGGCAAGACCACCCTGGTGAAGGCGGCCTTCCGGTCGGCGACGCGCGCGGGAGCCGCGCCGCTGGTGATCCGGCTCCGCCCGGCGGCGCACGGCGATCTCGGTCTGGACGCCGTGGTGGACCAGGTGTGCGACACCCTGGTGGAGGAGACCGACAACGGCACCCTGGCCCTGGTCACGGCGGTCCGGCGCAAGCAGGCGCAGACCGCGCGGGACGGACAGCACTACCTCCCGCTGATGCTGGAGACGCAGAGAGCCGTCCGTGAAGCCGCCGTTCCGCGCCCCGTGGTCGTCCTGGTCGACAACGCCCATCTGGTCGCCGACCAGGATCTGGGTGCGCTCGGAGCGCTGCTGTGCGGAATGAGGTCCGACGGGGCGTGCGTCGTGGTCTCCGGATGGATGCCGGTCGGGCGGCCGGGCGCGGTGAGCGCCCTGGCCGCGGCCGCCGACCGGGTACTGGCGGTGCCGCCGCTCAGCCCGGGGCAGACCGCCCAGCTCGTCGGTCGCCGACTGGGCCTGCCGGCGGGGCCGGAGCTGATGTCCGTGCTCCGGCGTGACCTCGGGCGGCTGGCCGGCAACCCACGCGCCGTCCTGCTCGCGCTCGACGCGCTGCGGGAGCACGGCCGGCTGGCCGAGGTCGATGGGCGCGCATGTCCCGTCGCCCCGGACACCGTCGTTCCGCTGCCCGGTTTCCACGCCGAACTGCGGCGGGTCTGGGAGTCCATGGGCGAGCGCCCGCCGGCCGGTGTCGACGACAGCTTCCCCGGGGAGGTACTGGCGCTGCTCACCCGGGTGACCAGGCAGGCGGAGACGACGGTGGACGACTTCCTGGACCTCGCCGGGGAACTCGGCAGTACCCCGCAGCACCTGGGACGTGTCCTCGACACCCTGGTCGCCCTGCGCCTGGTCGCCGTCGACGACAGGCAGCGGCTGCAGTGCTCCATACCCGCCATCGGCACCGAGCTGCTGACGTTCCGTACGGACAGGGACATCGCCCGGCTGCATGCCAGGATCGTCCTCAACGCACGGCAGCGGGCCAACGGGAGCACCGGCGGACTCGCCCCGAGACTGGCCGACCACGCACTCGCCGCCGGACCGGAACTGGCCACGGGAGTGTCGACGGAACTCCTGCTCACCGCGGCACGATGCGGCGCGCCGGAGGAGACCGGCCGTGCGATGCACGCCTGCCTCGAACTGCTGCGCACACTGCAGCCGGACGACGGGAGACTGCCCGGCATCCTGCGGACCGCGATCTCGCTCATGCTCCACCACGGCGAGGCCGACGGCCTGCTGGACCTCGGCGACATTCTGCTTCCCCGCATCGTGGACCCCGCCGTGGAGGCCCGGGGAATCGTTGCCGAGCTGGCGTCCGCCTGGGCACTGGCGGCGCTGCACAACCAGTGGCTGGGGACCCGCGCCGTCGACTGCGACACCCCGTCCGCCCGAGCGGCGATGCGCGTACCGTCCGCCGCGGCACTGCTGAAACTGGCCGCACGCCTGCGTGCCGGACCGCAGGTACCGGGAGGCCCGCCTGCCGTGCCGCTCGCGTCCGCGGTGCCGGACGCACCGGGCCTCGCCGCCGGGAGCGGCCCGGTCATACATCTGGCCACCGGGCGGGTTCCGTCCGAGCGGGAGACCCGGCTGCTGATGGGCGCACTGGGCACACGCACCGAACTCGACGCCGTGCTGTCCGGGCCGCGGCAGCCGGTCGACGGTCCGGCTCCCGCGGACCCCGACGCGTTACGGGCCGCACTGGCCATCGGGGACTGGGCGACCTCATGGGAGATGGTTCTCGGTGAGCACGGTGTCCGCTTCCTGGACAGCCCGCTGCACAGCTACCAGGTTCTGGTCCGGGAGTACCTGACCGGGTCGTGGGATGTGGCCCTGAGACTGGCCCGCTCCCTCGTGACGGGCCAGGACGCAGCCGTCGACGGGCCGCTGTACGTCCACAGCCGCAGCATCGCCTCGGACATCTGCTGCTGGCAGGGCGACATGACACGGGCGGCCGCCTGGCTGGATCGGGTCCCCGACAGCTCGGAGAGCGGACCGCTGCCGTGCTGGGCCTTCCTCGGGCTTCGCCAGGGCAACGGTGACCTCGTCGAAGCGTGGCAGCGGGGATGGCAGGACTACCGTGCCCTGCGCGCCAAGGGCCGGGTCGCGGGGCTGGAGAGGCTGCTGCTCCGTGTGCTGGGGTGCGCGGTCCAGGCACAGGACGAACGCGCCGCCCACGTGGCTCTGGAGGCGCTGGAGGACCTCGACACCTGCGTCGGCTCGCGGCTGACCCGCGCGGCGACACTGTTCGGGCGCGCCCGCGCACGGGGCGACGTGGACAGCGCCCTCGAGGCGTACGGCCCTCTCGCCCGGTACGGAGGGCGGGAATCGGCCTACCCGGTGAGTCTGTGGCTGCTGCGCGCGACCGGTGCGGAGGAGTGGTTGGTCGAGGCGTGGAAGTGGAGCGAGGGCATGTCGTCGCGGCGGGTCCGCAAGCATCTGGTCGATGTCGCCCAGGAGTTGCGACTGCCGCTGCCGCGCCGGCGCGGAGACAGAACGGCCTTCAACCGGCTGGAGCTGAAGGTGATCGAGATGGTCGTCGACGGATGGACCAACCGGCAGATCTCGGCAGCCCTCGCGCGCAGCGAGAAGAGCGTCGAGGCCTACCTGGGCAGGATCTTCGAGAGCACCGGCTGCCGTACCCGGGTGGAACTCGCCAAGGCGTGGCTGGACGGCAGCCTCAGCCGGTACGCGCCGGACTGACCGGAAAGGGAGTGCGGAAGCGGCCGCCGTCATCCGGGCAGGCGTCGGTGTACGGACAGGCACCTGTGGCCGGCCCTTGTTGCTGCGGCACTCGGCGCGGTGATTCTCTGACGAACATCCGGTTCCCGACCGTGATCCTTCCTCCGTGACCGGATTTCCTCCGAGACGACCGACGACCCATCCGGAGGAACGGAGAAGTCCGAGCGACCACGCATGAATGAGGGGTGGCTGTGAGCGCTTTGACCGAGGCCGTGTCCCAGGGAGCCCCGCCGGAGGAGATCGAGAGAATTCCGCTCCCCCGGGAATACCGGGCCGCCTACGTACGCCAGGACGACCAGGACATCTTCTCCGGCGTGACCGACAAGGACGTCCGCAAATCACTGCATGTCGGCCTCGTCCCGATGCCGGAACTGGCCCCGGACGAGGTCCTCGTGGCCGTCATGGCCAGCTCGATCAACTACAACACGGTCTGGTCGGCCATGTTCGAGCCCGTGCCGACGTTCAGGTTCCTCAGACAGTTCGCCGGGCAGGGAGGCTGGGCCGCCCGCCACGACCTGCCGTATCAGGTCGTGGGCTCCGACGGCGCAGGGGTCGTCGTACGCACCGGCTCCGGCGTACGCCGGTGGCGAGTGGGCGATCAGGTGGTGGTGAGCCCGGCCTACGTGGACGAACAGGAGCCGGCGACGCACGCCGACGGCATGCTGGGCGCGGAACAGCGCGCCTGGGGTTTCGAGACGAACTTCGGCGGACTCGCCGAGTACGCGGTGGTCCGCGCCACCCAGCTCCTGCCCAAGCCGGCTCACCTCACCTGGGAGGAGGCCGCGAGCAACCCACTGTGCGCGGGAACCGCCTACCGGATGCTCGTCGGCGACCGCGGAGCCCGGATGAAGCAGGGCGACGTGGTGCTGATCTGGGGCGCGGCGGGCGGACTCGGGGGCTACGCGGTCCAGTTCGTGCGCAACGGGGGCGGCATCCCGGTGGGGGTCGTCAGTTCCGAACGCAAGGCCGCCGCGCTGCGGGCCCTCGGATGCGAAGTGGTGATCGACCGCAGGGAGTTCGGGCTCACCGACGGTGCGGCCGACGATCCTCGGCAGACGATCGACATCGGCCGCCGGCTGGGGCGGATCATCCGGGACCGGGTCGGTACGGACCCCGACATCGTCTTCGAGCACGTCGGCCGTTCGACGTTCGGCCTGTCGGTGTTCGTCGTACGGCGTGGCGGGACCGTGGTGACGTGCGGATCCAGCACCGGCTACCAGCACACCTTCGACAACCGGTACCTCTGGATGCGTCTGAAGCGGGTGATCGGCAGCCACATCGCCAACCTCCAGGAGCAGTGGGAGGCCAACCGGCTCATCGAGCGAGGGCAGGTCGTCCCCACACTGTCGGCCGTGTACCCGCTCTCGGAGACGGCCGAGGCGACCCGGGTTCTCCAGACCAACCGCCACGTCGGGAAGGTAGCCGTGCTGTGCATGGCACAGGAGCGCGGACTCGGCGTCGCCGATCCCCGGACCCGGGCCAGGATCGGTGAGGACCGGCTGAACGCGCTGAGGGACTTCCACCCCGGCGGGGACGAGGAGTAGACGGCGTGGGCATCGGCATCCTGGGCAGGGGGACGTACCTCGGCGAGCGCGTCGGGACCAACGACTTGGCCCCACTCGCCCACACCGCGCTCGTCGCGGACAGGTTGGGCAATCCGGGCAGGGCTTCGGTACCGGTCGCACTCGACGACGCGGGGCGGTCCGGCAGGATCAGCAGAGGAGACGTGGTGCTGCTCTCCGGTGCCGGCGGCGGTATGGCCGTCGGGAACAGCCTGATGCGGTGGTCGGTGTGAGCGCCGTCGAGCGGGTCGGCGTCGTCGGCTGCGGGCAGGTGGGAGCCGGGTTCGCCGAGGTCTGCGCCCGTGCGGGGCTCCAGGTGCTCGTCACCGTGACGAGCCCCGCGTCGGCCGACCGGGGACGGCAGCGGATACGGCGATCGCTGGACCGGATGGTGCGCAGGGGAAAACTCACCGAGGACGCCCGTGACACGGTGGTCGCACGGGTGGAGTTCTGCACCGACCTCAAACAGCTGCGGGACCGGGACCTCGTGCTCGAGGCGGCGGTGGAGCGCCTCTCCGTCAAGCAGGAGATCTTCCGCACCCTCGACGAGGTCGTGGACGACCCCGCGGCAGTACTGGCGACCACCACCTCGTCCTTTCCGATCATGAAACTTGCCCAGGTGACGAGCGACCCCGGACGCGTGCTGGGGGCGCACCTGTTCCACCCCGTGCCGGTGATGCGCCTGGTCGAGCTGATCGGGTCGCTGTGCACCCGCGAGGCCACTCTCAGCAGGGCGCGCTCGTTTCTCACGGACACCCTGGGCAAAGAGGTCATCGACGCGGAGGACCGGCCGGGCTTCGTCGTGAACGCGCTGCTCATCCCCTATCTGCTCTCGGCGGTCAGGATGCTGGAGTGCGGCACGGCCTCCGCCGCGGAGATCGACCAGTGCATGAAACTCGGCTGCTCCCACCCCATGGGCCCACTCGAACTCGCCGACCTCATCGGTCTGGACGTCGTCGTGGCCATCAGCCGGGAGTTGCACGAGGAGTCCAAGGAACCCCTGCACAGCCCGCCGAGCCTGCTGCTCCGCATGCTCGAAGCCGGTCTCCTGGGACGGAAGACGGGCGAGGGTTTCCACTCCTACCCGCAGTCCCCCGTGCCGTGAGCCGCGGAATCTCTTCCTCCCCGTGAACCGGCGGGGATCAAAGGACCCATGCCGTACGGGCGGCGCCGGAACCGGCGTCGCCCGTACGGCATGAACGGGCCGGGCAGGTCCGGTGATGCCGGCGGCCCGCGCTCGGATGCCGCAGGGTGCACCGCACCCCGGCGCGGCACCCGCTCGATGCGTCCGCCGCCAAGAAGGCGTCAATTCCGGCTGCGGCCGTGAGAGGACGCGGCCCTGAGCGGCCCTCGGCTGTCAATGTTACGGTCACGTTTCCTGTCGACCGGGAGCCGTTCGTGAGCTGTCGCGTGACTTTTCCCTAAAAGTAGCCGGTCGCCGACCTGAATATCAGGTTCCGCGTGCGCTGCATGCGATTATCGGCTATGTCCGGAACGGATCACGGCTGTTGAATATGACGGTGTGTGGTGTCCAGCAGGATGATCTCTCACGCCGTATGTCGGGGAACCAATCAATCAGTGGGGGGACCCTGTGCGTGCTATTCGGGTGGCGGTTCAAGCGGACGATCCCATAATTTCCATGGGCCTCACAAGCTCGATAGAAGGGGCATCGCAATTCACGCTCGCCAGGGGTGCGGGTGGGCAGGCGGACGTCGTCGTCGTCTTCGCGGAAACCGTGAACGCCTCGACGATGGATCTTCTCAGGAAATCGGATAAGCCCGTCGGCGGGTTCATCCTGATTGTTGGTCGAAGTTGGAATGCTGACTACTCGCAAGCCGCTGACCTCAGGGTTCGTGCCGTGCTGTGGCAGTCGGACTTCTCGCGCGCAAAGCTGGTGCAGGTAATTCGGCTGGTGAATGAAGGGGGTGCGCACTTCCCTGCCTCGTTGCAAAGTGACCTGCTGGACCACGTGTACCGGGTGCAGCGGGACGTGCTGGCTCCGCGTGGGCTCACCAGCTCCGGTTTCTCTTCCAGGGAAATTGATGTGCTTCGGCTGGCCGCCGACGGATACGGCATCACCGAGATCTCGCGGGAGCTGTCGTATTCCGAACGAACGATAAAGAACATCTTTTACGGGCTCATGAAACAGCTCAATCTGAAGAACCGGACCCACCTGGTGTCCTATGCCATACGGGCGGGTGTCATATGAGTTCCGGTGCTGCCGAATCTCTCGGCCCTGCGGCACGGACCGGGGCGGGGGCACATGGGCAAGGAGCGGGGGACGAACAGGCAGTGGCAGGGCGCCGCGTTTGTGTGGCTCCGGCCGGTGATGGTTCGCTGAGGGAAATCTCGGTCCGGCCCGCCGGAGAGCAGCCGCAATGGAGCGGTCACCGCAGGCCGGATCCGTTCTGAGAAATTCGGGATTCCGCACGCTCCCGGAGGGCTCCGCCCCGACCCCGCCCACCTTCTCCGGACCGCCATGCACCGTGCGCCGGCGCCCGGGGGAGGGACCAGCCGAACCAGTCGACTGGAGACACGATGCCCCAGACCCCCGTCCCCCACAACGAGCCGATTGCCGTCGTCGGACTCTCCTGCCGGCTGCCCGGGGCAGGAAGTCCGCGGGAGTTCTGGACGCTGCTCCGCAACGGAGAGAGCGCGGTCACCGAGGTCCCTCCGGGCCGATGGGGCACCGGACCGTTCGACCCGGCGCGGGCACCTCGGGGCACCGAGAACGCCCGATGGGGCGCGTTCCTCGACGACGTCGACGGCTTCGACGCGGGGTTCTTCGGTATCTCGCCCCGTGAGGCGACCGCGATGGACCCGCAGCAACGACTGGTGCTGGAACTCGGCTGGGAGGCACTGGAGGACGCCGGGCACGTCCCCGCGGCTCTCCGCGAGACACGGACCGCGGTGTTCGTGGGCGCCATCTGGGACGACTACGCCCTTCTGCACGACCGGCACAGCCGGGGCACCGCCGCCCACCGGAGCGCGCTCGGCGTACACCGGGGCGTCATCGCCAACCGGCTGTCCTACGTGCTCGGCGCCCAGGGGCCCAGCCTCACGGTCGACTCTGGGCAGTCCTCGGCGCTGGTGGCCGTGCACCTGGCGTGCCAGAGCCTTCGCCAGGGTGAGGCCGACCTTGCCCTGGCCGGGGGAGTGAACCTCAACCTGGTCGCCGAGAGCGCCTTCGCCATGGCTCGGCTGGGCGCCCTGTCCCCGGACGGCCGGTGCCACACCTTCGACGCGCGGGCCAACGGCTTCGTGCGCGGCGAGGGCGGTGGAATGGTCCTCCTCAAGCCCCTGTCCCGCGCGGTCGAGGACGGCGACCGGATCTACTGCCTGATCCGCGGCGGCGCCGTGAACAACGACGGACCCAGCACGACGCTCACCACCCCCAACGCCGACGCCCAGCAAGCCGTGCTGGCGTCCGCCTACCGACGGGCCGGAGTCGATCCGCGCCGGGTGCAGTACGTCGAACTGCACGGCACCGGAACCAGGGTCGGGGACCCGATCGAGGCGTCCGCGCTCGCCGGCGTGCTCGGCGCTCCCCGGACCGCCGACGACGCACCGCTCCTGCTGGGGTCCGCCAAGACCAACGTCGGGCACCTGGAGGGCGCCTCGGGCGTCGTCGGCCTCCTCAAGACCGTCCTGGCGATCAGCGAGGCCGAGATACCCCCCAGTCTGAACTTCTCGGAGCCCAACCCACGGATCCACTTCGAGGACTGGAACCTGAGGATGGCCAGGGTCCTCACACCCTGGCCGGCCGGGGACGACGGCGAGCGCCTCGCGGGCGTGTCGTCCTTCGGCGTCGGCGGCACCAACTGTCACCTGGTGCTGGCCGCGGCGCCGTCCGCGGCCCCCGCCCCGGCGGCCCCGCGGACGGCGTCCGGCGACGGCCTCCTCCCCTGGGTGGTGTCGGCGCGGTCGGCGGCGGGTCTCACCGCGCAGGCCGACCGGCTCGCGGACTTCGTGTCCGCCCACGAGGACCTCACGGCGGCGGACGTGGCCTGGTCGCTCGCGGCGACCAGATCGGAGTTCGAGCACCGGGCGGTGCTGCTCGGAAAGGACCGGCCGGAACTCCTCGCCGAACTCGGGGAACTGGCCCGCGGTGGCATCGGGGCCCGTACCGCGACCGGGCGCACGCGCGACGGCGCGACCGCATTCGTCTTCCCCGGACAGGGGGGCCAGTGGGCCGGGATGACCGAGGGCCTCTGGGAGTCGTCACCGGTCTTCCGGGCCGAACTGGAGGCGTGCGCGGACGCCCTGGCACCGCACACGGGCTGGTCCCTGATGGACGTGCTCCGCGGCGCGCAGGGCTCGCCCGCTCTCGACCGCAGCGACGTGATCCAGCCCGTGCTGTTCGCCGTGATGGCGTCCTTGGCCGCCGTGTGGCGTTCCCTCGGGGTCGTCCCCGAGGCCGTGGTGGGGCACTCGCAGGGCGAGGTCGCGGCCGCCTACGTGTGCGGGGCGCTGTCGCTGGACGACGCGGCGAAGGTCGTGGCGCAACGCGGCAGCGTGGTGCGGGCCCTGGCCGGCAGCGGGACGATGGCGTCGATACCCCTGCCGGCCGATGTGGTGCGCCAGGACCTGGCCCAGTACGGCACGGACCTCGACATCGCCGGGATCAACAGCCCGAGCAGGACGGTCGTGGCCGGTACCCGGGCCGCGGTGGAGGAACTGGTCTCCCGCTACCAGGGCCGCGACGTGCGCGCCCGCATGGTCCGGGCGGCGGACTACGCCTCGCACACACCACGGGTCGAGCCCGTACGTGAGGAGCTGCTGGGACTGCTCGCCGGCATCACCCCCCGCCCGTCCGACGTGCCCTTCTACTCGACGGTGACGGGGGAGCGCCACTCCACCGACGCTCTGGACGCCGACTACTGGTACCGGAACCTCTCCAGCCCGGTCAGGTTCGAACAGGCCACACGCGCACTGGCGGCGGGCGGATGTACACGGTTCGTCGAGAACAGTCCCCACCCGGTGCTGGTGTCCGACATCGAGGAGACCCTTCAGGGAGCGGGGGCCGTGGTCGGGTCGCTCCAGCGGGACCAGGGCGGCTGGGACCGCATGCTCATGTCCGCGGCACAGGCCTACGCGCACGGCACACCGGTCGACTGGGCCTCCCGCTGTGCCGACCGGGGCGGACGCCGCGCCGACCTGCCCACGTACGCCTTCCAGCGCAGGCGCCACTGGCTCGACACGACCCATGTCGCAGCCGGCTTCCCGGGCTCCGCGACCGCGGCCGCGCCCCCTCCCGCGGAGCCGCCGGAGGACGAGAGCCCGGCCGCCGAGCGCATCGCCTCCCTCCCCGGGCTGGTACGGGGCACGGCCGCCTCCGTGCTCGGGCACACCCGTCCCGAGGACGTCGAAACGGACCGTACCTTCAAGGACCTGGGCTTCGACTCGGTCACCGGTGCCGAGTTCGGCCGTCGGCTGAGCGCCGCGACCGGACTGCGGCTGCCCACCAGTCTGGTCTTCGACTGCCCCACACCGGACCACGTCATCGACCGTCTGCGCGGGGAACTCGCCGGACCGGCGCCGAGCGAGGAACCGGCGGCGGCGCCCGACACCACGCCGACGCCCGACACCGCCGAACCCATCGCCATCGTGTCCATGGCCTGCCGCTACCCGGGCCGGGTCACCACACCCGAGGACCTCTGGGAACTGATCGCCTCGGGCGGCGAGGGGCTGTCCGACTTCCCGGAGGACCGCGGCTGGGAACCGGACCGGCTCCCTCACCCGGACCAGGAACACGCCGGCACCTCCTCCACCCGCCGGGGCTGCTTCCTGGACGACGTAGCGGGCTTCGACGCGGACTTCTTCGGCATCTCCCCGCGCGAGGCCGAGGCGATGGACCCCCAGCAGCGACTCCTGATGGAGGTGGCCTGGGAAGCGATCGAGCGGGGGCGTATGGAGCCCCGCTCGCTGCGCCGGTCCCGGGTCGGGGTGTTCGTCGGCGCGATGGCGCAGGACTACGGACCGCGGATGCACGAGGTGCCGGACGATGCCGGTGGCGGCTTCACCCTGACCGGCACCACCTCCAGTGTCGCTTCCGGCCGGATCTCCTACGCCCTGGGGCTCGAAGGGCCCGCGGTGACCGTGGACACGGCGTGTTCGTCGTCGCTGGTGGCGATCCATCTGGCGTGCCAGTCGCTGCGTTCGGGCGAGTGCTCGATGGCGCTCGCGGGCGGTGCCACCGTGATGGCCACCCCCGGGATCTTCATCGAGTTCAGCCGGCAGCGCGGGCTTGCGCCGGACGGGCGGTGCAAGGCCTTCGCGGACACCGCCGACGGCACGGGCTGGGGCGAGGGCGTGGGACTGCTGCTGCTGGAGCGGCTGTCGGACGCCCGGCGCAACGGACACCGGGTCCTGGCCGTCGTCCGGGGCAGCGCCGTCAACCAGGACGGTGCCTCCAACGGCCTGACCGCACCCAACGG
>NZ_JBFAWU010000037.1:0-54671 GCF_040680455.1 Streptomyces sp. NPDC052052
GTTTGAGGCCGAAAGACCCCACGCCGGGGGCAAATACGGAATCGCCGTCGTTGGCGTCGACCAAGGCGTCGACCGACCATGTTCCCGCGTTGGTTGCCGGGCCTGCCGCGGACCGGGGCCGCTTGTGCGTCAGTTCCGCAGGGAGGGGTCGCCCAGCAGCTCGTCCACACGCGCCGTGGCACGCTGCTGGGCCGTGCGGGTCGGCGGGACCGGGTCCCTGACCCCGTCGCGCGCGAGACCCTCGGCCTCGACGGCGGCGGAGACCGGGTCATGGTTCGGATCCACTGCGGCCCCGGCCTTCGCCGACTTCGCCCGGGACGGGTGGGGTACGGTCACGGCCACCAGCAGACCGAGCGCGAGCGCCGCGATCCCGATGAGTCCGATACCGACACCCGACTCCGTGTCGGAGAGCAGCAGCATGGCGAGGGTCGAGAAGACGACGGTGACCGAACCGTAGGCGAGCTGTGCAGCAGTGATGCGCGGCATGTCGGTATCCGTCCTCGGGACATCGGATGGGCAGTCACTCGACCCAGTCGCACTGTCGAGCGACTCTATGACGGTGGATGCCCGAGAGGAACGAGCGGTAAGCGTCGCCTAACCCTCAATACCGGTGCACGGGGGGCGCACGGAGTCATCCGGTACCTCGCCCATGAGGCATGACGCGCCGTCACTTGCTCCGTGAGTGTCCGAATATCGGAATCTGACTCCTGCATAGTGCACTTGGCCTGTGCAAGTCAAGGTCTGTCTTTTTTCGTTTAACTCCGATCGAATGGCGTCACTTGTGACGCGTACCGCGCGCGGCCCCTCCTTACCATCCCCCGGCCGCAGCCGCGGGCGCCGGGGAGGACTGCATCACGTGACCACGAAGAGACAGGCGCTTCGCGCCGCGGCGGTTGTCGCGGCCATGGCAGCCACGGCCGCCACGGCGTCGGCATTCGCCACCGCGCAGGCGGATGAACATACATCAGGTACGAAGGCCTCGGTAGTGGAGCGCCGCGACCCGGGCTCGGCCAAGGGCGACTCGCACAACCTGGAGGGTCCCTTCAGCGAGCAGCAGGACGCCCAGCGTCAGGCCGCTCTGGAGCAGGTCGTCGCCGGCGACAAGAAGGTGTCGACGCGCAACGGCTCCAAGGTCGTCAAGCTCGACGACAAGAAGTACGTCGAACTCGGCCGCGAGAAGACCGACAAGATCTTCACGGTCCTCGTCGAGTTCGGCGACCAGGTCGACAACACGACCATGTACGACCCGGACGGCAGCGGCCCCGAGCCGGCCGAGGTGAAGTACGGCGGCACGGCCGGCCCGCAGCACAACCAGATAGCCAAGCCGGACCCGGCGAAGGACAACAGCACCGCCTGGAAGGCCGATTACAACCAGGCGCACTTCCAGGAGCTCTACTTCGGTACGGGCACCGGCACGAACTCGCTGAAGACGTACTACGAGAAGACGTCCTCCGGGCGCTACTCGGTCGACGGCGAGGTCTCCGACTGGGTCAAGGTGCCGTACAACGAGGCCCGTTACGGGTCCAACTACTGCGGTGCGACCAACTGCTCCAACGCCTGGGACATGATCCGGGACGGCGTGAACGCCTGGACCGCGGACCAGAAGGCCAAGGGCCGGACCACCGAGCAGATCAAGACGGACCTCGCTCAGTACGACCAGTGGGACCGTTACGACTACGACAACGACGGCGACTTCAACGAGCCCGACGGCTACATCGACCACTTCCAGATCGTCCACGCCGGTGAGGACGAGTCCGCGGGTGGCGGCGTCCAGGGCACGGACGCCATCTGGGCGCACCGCTGGTACGCCTACGGCACCAACGTCGGCGCGACCGGCCCGGCCGAGAACAAGGCCGGCGGCACCGAGATCGGCGACACCGGTCTCTGGGTCGGCGACTACACGGCGCAGCCCGAGAACGGCGGCCTGGGTGTCTTCGCCCACGAGTACGCCCACGACCTGGGTCTGCCCGACCTGTACGACACCACCAACCGCGCCGAGAACTCGGTCGGTTTCTGGTCCCTGATGTCGGCCGGCTCCTGGCTCGGCACCGGCAAGGACGAGATCGGTGACATGCCCGGCGACATGACCGCCTGGGACAAGCTGCAGCTGGGCTGGCTCAACTACGCCGAGGCCAAGGCGGCGACGAAGTCCACCCACAAGCTGGGCGTGTCCGAGTACAACACCAAGGACAAGCAGGCGCTCGTCGTCACGCTGCCCGACAAGGCCGTCACCACCTCTGTCACGAAGCCCGCCGAGGGCTCCAAGCAGTGGTGGAGCGACATGGGTGACGACCTGAACAACACCCTGACCCGCTCGGTCGACCTGACCGGCAAGTCCACGGCCTCCCTCGACCTCTCGGGCTGGTGGGAGATCGAGAAGGACTACGACTTCCTCTACACCGAGGTGTCGGAGAACGGCGGCGCCAGCTGGACCGCCATCGACGGCACGGTCGACGGCCAGGAGATCCCGCGCGACGCCAGTGACAAGCCGGCCCTGAGCGGCAACTCCGGCGCGTACAAGTCCCTCTCCTACTCGCTGGACGCCTACGCGGGTAAGAAGATCGACATCCGCTTCCGTTACACCACCGACGGTGGCCTGGCCTACACCGGCTTCGCCGCGGACTCCCTCACGATCAACGCCGACGGTGCCGTGCTCTTCTCGGACGACGCCGAGGGCGACGACAACGGCTGGACCGCCAAGGGCTTCACCCGCGTCGGCGAGTCGTTCACCAAGGACTACCCGCAGTTCTACATCGCGGAGAACCGTCAGTACGTCAGCTACGACAAGACCCTCGAGGTCGGCCCGTACAACTTCGGCTTCTCCACGACCCGTCCGGACTGGGTCGAGCACTACTCGTACCAGACCGGTCTGCTCATCTGGCTCTGGGACACCTCCCAGAAGGACAACAACGTCTCGACCCACCCGGGTCAGGGCCTGATCCTGCCGATCGACGCGCACGCCACGCCGCTGAAGTGGGCGAACGGCACCGTCATCCGCAACAAGATCCAGCCCTTCGACGCGCCCTTCAGCCTGCACGCGACCGACAGCTTCACGCTGCACAACGCCGACGTGCCGGTGCAGATCAAGTCGCAGCCCGGCGTCCCGGTCTTCGACGACCACAAGGGCACGTACTGGTACGAGGAGAACAAGACCGGAAGTGTTCAGGTCGCTGACACGAACACCCGGATCTCGATCGTCAACGAGGCCCGTGATGGCTCGTCGATGATCGTCAAGGTGGGGGCCTCGCAGAAGTAACCCCGTAACACCGCAGGTCAGAGCGTGATCGGCCGTCGCCCTCTAGCGGGCGGCGGCCGATCGTGTTTAGGTGCGTCTTATTCGGATGCTTATGGACACGACGTCTCACGGGGGAGCGCGGAACATGGCAGGCGGAGGGTTCAGCACGTTGCCGAACGGCCGGGTGGTGGTGGCGATCACCCTGACCGGCCCGGTGGACGGCCCGGGGCCGGGCATGCCCGTCCGGGTCCTGGTGCACGCGGCCAACCGGGCCCGCGCGCTGACCCGGCTGCGCAATCTGGGACTGCGCGCCGTCTACCTGCGCGGCAACGCGGAGCCACCCACCCCGGACGAGATCACCGCCGTGCTGCACCACCCGGACGGGGTGCTCTGGCGGGCGAGACCGGAGCGGGCCCAGGAGCTCTGGCACCCCATCCGGGCCCTGTTCCGCCCACCGGTACCCGCCTCCCGCCCGGCCTGATCCGACAAAGCGGACGAGAGGCCCTAGACCACGGGCGTACCGGAAAGGTGCGCGCCGGCCCCGCGGAGCTCCTCCAGGGCCCGCTCCGTGGTCTCCTTGGCGACTCCGGCGGTCAGGTCGAGCAGCACATACGTGGTGAAGCCTTCCCGGACCGCGTCCAGCGCCGTCGCCCGCACGCAGTGGTCGGTCGCGATGCCGACCACGTCGACCTCGGTGACGCCGCGGTCCCGCAGCCAGTCGGCCAGACCCACGCCGTTCTCGTCGAGGCCCTCGAAGCCGCTGTACGCCGCGGCGTGGGCGCCCTTGTCGAACACCGCGTTGACCGCCCCCGAGACGACCGCAGGGGCGAAATTGGGGTGGAAGCCCGCCCCCTCGGTGCCGGCGACACAGTGCGCGGGCCAGGAGTGCTCGAAGTCCGGGTGCTCGGAGAAGTGGTCGCCCGGGTCGATGTGGTGGTCACGGGTGGCCACCACATGGCGGTAGCCGGCCTGGGCCGCTCCGATCAGGTCGGTGATGGCGGCGGCGACGTCCGCGCCCCCTGCCACGGCGAGGCTGCCGCCCTCGCAGAAGTCGTTCTGAACGTCCACGACGATCAAGGCGCGATGCATGACGGGTGTCCTTCGGTGAGGGACGGTCGGTGGTCGAGGGGGGCTTCTTCGGGTCCGGGTTCTTGGAAGCGGTTCGCGGGAGGGGGCGCGGCCGGGTCCACCCTCGGGTGGCCCCGGCCCGGCGCCGGTCACGCCTCCCTCACATGTACTCCGTGGGGATCACGGGCTCCCCGCGGGACAGCTGGATCGCCGACATCGGCAGCGCCGCCCGTGCCGCGATGTGCCGCTCACGGGCCGTGTCCAGTGGTTCACGGGCGACCGCCACACCATCCCGGACCAGTTCGACCAGCAGCTGCAGGTCGGCCAGCTCCGGCGGTACGGGGCCGGTGCCGACCACCTCCGCCTCGGCCACCCCGTGCTCGTCCAGCCGGCGCGCGGCCCACTTGCGACCGCCCACCGAGCTCTTCGCGCCGAGCGACTTCTTGGCGACCGGACGCAGCGGTTCCGTGGGGTCGGCGGACCCGGCGCGGGCGACCAGCTTGTAGACCATGGAGCAGGTGGGGTGCCCACTGCCGGTCACCAGCTGCGTGCCGACCCCGTACGCGTCGACCGGCGCCGCGGCCAGCGACGCGATCGCGTACTCGTCGAGGTCAGACGTCACCACGATCTTCGTCTCGGTGGCGCCCAGCGCGTCCAGCTGCTGCCGGACCCGGTGCGCGACCAGCAGCAGGTCCCCGGAGTCGATCCGTACCGCCCCCAGGTCGGTCCCGGCGATCTCCACCGCCGTGCGGACCGCCTCGGTGACGTCGTACGTGTCGACCAGCAGGGTCGTGTCCCGGCCCAGCGAGTCGACCTGGGCCCGGAACGCGTCGCGCTCGGTGTCGTGGAGCAGGGTGAAGGCGTGGGCGCTCGTGCCCACGGTCGGGATGTTGTAGCGGAAGCCCGCGGCCAGGTCGGAGGTGGCGTCGAAGCCGCCGATGTACGCGGCACGTGCCGACGCCACCGCGGACAGTTCATGGGTACGCCGTGCACCCATCTCCATCAGTCCGCGGCCGGCCGCCGCGGCGGACATCCGCGATGCGGCGGCGGCGATCGCCGAGTCGTGGTTGAGGATCGACAGGATCACCGTCTCCAGCAGCACGCATTCGGCGAAGGAGCCCTCGACCCGCAGGATCGGCGAGCCGGGGAAGTACACCTCGCCCTCCGGGTAGCCCCAGATGCTGCCGCTGAACCGATAGTCGGCCAGCCAGGCGAGCGTGGGCCCGTCCACGATGTTCTGTTCGCGCAGGAAGGTGAGCATCTCGTCGTCGAAGTGGAAGTTCTCCACCGCGTCCAGCAGCCGTCCGACGCCTGCGACGACGCCGTAGCGCCGCCCCTCCGGCAGTCGACGGGTGAACACCTCGAAGACCGAGTTCCGGTCGGCCGTACCGGCCTTCAGTGCGGCCTGCACCATCGTGAGCTCGTAGTGGTCGGTGAAGAGCGCGGTCGACGGCACACCGACCCGTCGCCCAAGGTCCGAAGAGTTCATGCTCTGGATGCTACCCCTATTTCGTCAGAGTGACGAGATCTCGGGTCGCTTGTGCACCGCCCCCTGTCGAGTGGCAGCATGGGGTGGGTGAGCGTCGCCCCCACAGAGATCGAGCGTCCCGAATCGGCCGAGGAGAGTGTCGTCGTCCCCGAGCCCGATGTTCCCTGGGTGACGCTGGTGCACAACGACCCGGTCAATCTCATGAGCTATGTGACCTATGTCTTCCAGGCCTACTTCGGCTACACCAAGGACAAGGCGCACAAGCTGATGCTGGACGTCCACCAGAAGGGCCGCGCCGTCGTCTCCAGTGGCACCCGCGAGGAGATGGAACGCGACGTCCAGGCCATGCACGGCTACGGGCTGTGGGCCACCCTCACACAGGACCGCGGCTAGGGGATGGCCTGTGGATCGCGGGACGCGCACATCGTGACCCGGCCGAATCCACCGGACGCCCTCCTGGTGCCCCGGCACCGGTCCGCCCTTCCCCGACCCGCCCGACCCACCATCGGAGAAAACCCATGGCCGGCCACTTCGAGGCCACTCCCGGCGGCGGCGCGGCCGTCGCGCTCGACGAGGTCGAGATCGCCATCCTGCGGTCCCTCGCCGTCCAGCTGCTGGAACTGATCGGACCCGGCGACGAACCCGACGAGGGCGCGGACCCGCTTGCCGCGCTCTTCGCCGAGGGGCCCAGCGAACCGCCCACCGACCCCGCCCTGGCCCGCCTCTTCCCCGAGGCCTACGGCGACGAGGACGGTGAACTGCGCGCCGCGTCCGCCGAGTTCCGCCGCTTCACCGAGAACGACCTGCGCGCCCGCAAGCGCGACGACGCCCTCACGGTCGTGCGCACCCTGGACGCCCTCACCATCTCCGGGGACGGCGGCGCCGTGCTGGAGCTCACCGGGGACGAATGCCGCAAATGGCTCGGTGCGCTCAACGACCTCCGGCTCACCATCGGCACCCGGCTGGAGGTGTCCGAGGAGGACGAGGGGCAGGAGGGCTCGCTCTACCGGCTCCCCGACAGTGATCCGCGCAAGCCGATGGTCATGGCCTACCTCTGGCTCGGTGCGCTGCAGGAAACCCTCGTGGAAACCCTGATGCCGTAGGGCGTGTTTCGAAAGTCCCGCCTGCTCGGCGACGCCTGGCACGCACGCGCTGGCCGCGGCACCCGCCTGCCCGGTCGCCCGCGTACCGGTCCACCCGGTCGCCTGCCTCGCACGTCCGGTCCGCTCCGAAGAGGGTGAAGACCGTCTCACCTGAACGGTGCCTGTCGTGGCGACAGGAGGCCGCTGCCCGCTTTCTCTGATTCCGAGGGCGCAAGGGCCTTTCGTTCGGATCGGGCCGGATCGGGGCCCGATCCCCGGCCCCGAAGGCGCGGACCGGCGTGGAGAAAGGCGCAGCACATGACATCGGCGCAGGTCGACAACGGGCAGGACGACCGCCGAGCCGCAGTGGCCGCGGAAGGCGGCACGGCGGGCGAGGGATACCGGAGGGCGCTCGGCGCCCGCCAGATCCAGATGATCGCCATCGGCGGGGCGATCGGAACCGGTCTCTTCCTCGGTGCGGGAAAGGCGATCGCCAAGGCCGGACCGAGCCTCGTCCTGGCGTACGCCGTGGCCGGCCTGGTGATCTTCTTCATCATGCGCGCCCTGGGCGAACTCCTGATGTACCGCCCGGTGTCCGGCTCCTTCTCGGAGTACGCGCGCGAGTTCGTCGGCCCCTTCGCCGGATTCGTCACCGGCTGGACGTACTGGCTGTTCTGGGTCGTCACCGGAATCACCGAAGTCACCGCGGCAGCCCAGTACATGACGTACTGGTTCGCCATCCCGCAATGGGTGTCGGCACTGGCCTTCACGGTCATCCTGTACGGCGTGAACCTGATCTCCGTGAAGCTCTTCGGAGAACTCGAATTCTGGTTCGCGATGGTCAAGGTGACCGCCATCGTCGGCATGATCCTCATCTGCGCCGGAATCCTGACCCTCGGCTTCTCCGACGCCGGGGACACCGGCTCCGTCACCCATCTCTGGGGCAACGGCGGCTTCTTCCCGCACGGCATCACCGGCACCCTGATGACCCTGCAGATCGTGATGTTCGCCTTCCTCGCGGTGGAACTCGTCGGGGTCACCGCGGGGGAGTCCAAGGATCCGCACACCGTCCTGCCGAAGGCCATCAACACCGTGCCGTGGCGCATCGCGGTCTTCTACGTCGGCGCCCTCGTCATGATCCTCTCCGTGGTTCCGTGGACCGAGTTCCAGCCCGGCGTCTCGCCGTTCGTCGCGGCCTTCCAGAAGATGGGCCTCGGCATCGGCGCCGGCATCGTGAACTTCGTCGTACTGTCCGCCGCGCTGTCCTCCTGCAACTCCGGCATGTACTCCACCGGCCGCATGCTCCGCGACCTCGCCCTCAACGGCCAGGGCCCGCGGCTCTTCACCCGGCTCACCACGAACGGCACCCCGATCGCCGGAACCACCTTCTCCGGTGCCCTGATGCTCGTCGGGGTCTGGGTCAACTACCAGTGGCCCGGCGACGCCTTCACCTACGTCGTCTCCTTCGCCACCATCTCCGGCATGTGGGCCTGGATCATGATCCTCGTCTGCCAGCTCCGCTACCGGGACCTCGCGGACCGCGGCATCCTCCCGCAGTCCCCCTTCCGCGCCCCCGGCGCCCCGTTCACCAGCGTCTTCGCCCTGGCCTTCATCGGGCTGGTCGTCGTGATGATGGGGATCGACGAGGACACCCGGATCTCGCTGTACTGCGCTCCGCTCTGGGCGGCCCTCCTCGGCGTCTCGTTCCTGGTGCTCAGGGCCCGCAACCCCGGGAACAGGGCCTTCGCCAGGAACTGACGGGCCCGGGGCTGCCCCGGTCAGCCCCGGAGGCCGAAGTGTCCACCATGTGGTCCGCCCCGTACCACGCCTCGGTACGGGAGGGGCGCATGCCTATCCTGGCGCCATGCTGACCATCACCCAGGCACTCCACGACCAGATCGTCGCGCACGCCCGCGCCGACCACCCCGACGAGGCGTGCGGCGTGGTCGCGGGACCGGTCGGAACCGGCCGCGCCGAACGGTTCATCCCGATGCTGAACGCCGCCCGCTCGCCCACGTTCTACGAATTCGACTCGGGCGACCTGCTCAAGCTGTACCGGGAGATGGACGACCGGGACGAGGAACCGGTGATCATCTACCACTCCCACACCGCGACCGAGGCCTACCCCTCCCGCACCGACGTCACGTACGCCAACGAACCCGCCGCGCACTACGTCCTCGTCTCCACCGCCGACGCCGAGGAGGCGGGCCCCTTCCAGTTCCGTTCCTTCCGGATCGTCGACGGCGAGATCACCGAGGAAGAGGTCGAAATCGTCGAGGCGTACGAGCCCGCCTGACCCCCTCGGGCGCGGGCGACCGGCCGGACGGGACCGTGACCACCGCGGTCCCGTCCACCTGCCGAACGCCAACCATCCAGCAACTGAGATCACACTCCGGGTCACCAACCGGGAATCGATACGATGACCGCATGGTTCCCCATGACGTGAGCGAGAAGACGCCGGGCACGCTGCTCGTCGCGCGGCTGCACGTCGACCTGTGCAGGCTCTCCAGCGCGATCTGTAGGAGCCGCCTGCGCACCGGCCGCCAGGCCTAGAGCCGGGCCCGTGGCCCGATCGTCCGTTCGTCATGCACCACCCCCGCGCGGGGGCAGAGCCGCGCGCCCCACGCCACCTCTCCGCTTTCGACAGGAGCGCACACCATGGCCATCGAGGTCCGCATCCCGACCATCCTCCGCACCTACACCGACGGCGCCAAGGCCGTGGAGGGCAACGGAGAGACCCTCGCCGACCTCTTCACGGACCTGGACAGCCGCCACAACGGCATCCGTGAGCGCATCGTCGACGGCGACCAGCTCCGCCGCTTCGTGAACGTCTATCTCAACGACGAGGACGTCCGCTTCCTCGACGGCATCTCCACCAAACTCAACGACGGCGACAGCGTCACCATCCTCCCGGCCGTCGCGGGCGGCATGCACTGATGAGGTACGACAGCCCGCTCGCCGCGGTCGGCAACACCCCGCTCGTACGACTGCCCCGGCTGTCGCCGTCCGAGGACGTCCGTATCTGGGCCAAGCTGGAGGACCGCAACCCCACCGGCTCGGTCAAGGACCGCCCCGCGCTCCACATGGTGGAACAGGCGGAGAAGGACGGCCGGTTGACGCCCGGCTGCACCATCCTGGAGCCCACCAGCGGAAACACCGGCATCTCGCTCGCCATGGCGGCCAAGCTCAAGGGCTACCGCATGGTGTGCGTCATGCCGGAGAACACCTCCCAGGAGCGGCGGGACCTGCTCGCCATGTGGGGCGCCGAGATCATCTCCTCGCCGGCCGCGGGCGGGTCCAACACCGCCGTCCGCGTCGCCAAGGAACTGGCCGCCGAGCACCCCGACTGGGTCATGCTCTACCAGTACGGCAACCCGGACAACGCGGGCGCCCACTACGCCACCACCGGCCCGGAGATCCTCGCCGACCTGCCGTCCGTCACCCACTTCGTGGCGGGTCTGGGCACCACCGGCACGCTCATGGGTGTGGGCCGCTACCTGCGCGAGCACAAGCCCGACGTCAGGATCGTCGCCGCCGAGCCGCGCTACGACGACCTGGTCTACGGGCTCCGCAACCTCGACGAGGGCTTCGTGCCCGAGCTCTACGACGCCTCGGTGCTCACCACCCGTTTCTCCGTCGGCTCGGCGGACGCCGTCACCCGCACCCGCGAACTCCTCCAGCAGGAGGGCATCTTCGCGGGCGTCTCCACCGGCGCCGCACTCCACGCCGCGATCGGCGTGGGGAACAAGGCCGTCAAGGCGGGGGAGACGGCCGACATCGTCTTCATCGTCGCCGACGGCGGCTGGAAGTACCTCTCCACGGGCGTCTACACGGCCCCGACGACCGAGGCGGCCATCGAGACCCTGCACGGCCAGCTCTGGGCGTAGCAACCGCATCGCCGGGCGGGCCGCGCGCCCGCCCGGCGCCCGGGGGAGCCGGGCCGGGGACGCCCCCTCACCCCAGCTTCCGCACCTGCTCCCACACCCCCGGGTCCACCGCCCCCACCCGACGCCGGAACAGCCGCACGGTGACCTCGCGCAGCTCGTCCGTCTCCAGGAAGCTCGCCCGCCCCCGCGCGTCCCCCACCGCCCCCGCGGGCAGCGCGATCACCCCGGGCCGACCCTCGTGGTACTTGCTGGTGATCTTCGCCACGCGAGCCGAGTCCCCCCGCACCGACAGCACCAGACAGGGCCGGTCCTTCGCCCCGGGCCCGTCCTCGTACGGCACCTCGGCCCACCAGATCTCACCGGGCCGCGGCTTCTGCCCCGCACCACGGCCCTCACCGCGCCCCGGCCCCGCCGGCGGACGCGTCCGCCCACCCGGACGTGCACCGACGAGCGACCCCGCCGACCCGCCGGAACGGCCCTTCGGCCGCCGCCCGCCCCGCCCCCGCCCATCGGAAACCGCCGCCACGAGTGCGAGCAGCACGACAACGGCGAACGCGATCCACCACGGCATGTCCATGCCCCGACCGTACCGGGGCCCCCGCCTCTTCCGTCGAACCGGTGACAGAGCAGGTGAGTTCCCCCACAACGGACGGCCACGGAGGAGCGACCGGCTGTTTCGCCCCTTACGCTCGACGAACCGCTCAACAGCCCGCACGAACCCTCCCCGTTCCCATGTCCCGGAGGTTCACGCTCCATGAAGCTCACCGTCGTCGGCAGCTCCGGCTCGTTCCCCTCCGTGGGATCAGCCTGTTCGAGCTACCTCGTGGAGGCCGACGGCTTCAGCCTGCTCCTCGACATGGGCAACGGCGCCCTCGGCGAGCTGCAGCGCCATGTGGGTCTCTACGACCTCGACGCCATCTTCCTCAGCCACCTCCATGCCGATCACTGCATCGACATGTGCGCGTACTTCGTCGTCCGCTACTACCGGCACGACGGCGGACGTCCCAGCCCGATCCCGGTCTACGGTCCCGACGGCACCGAGCAGCGGCTGATCACCGCACACGCCGACCTTCCGTCCGAGCACGCGATGAGCGAAGTCTTCGACTTCCACACCCTGAAGCCCGGTTCGTTCGAGATCGGCCCCTTCTCGGTCCGCACGGAGAAGGTCCGTCACCCGGTCGACTCGTACGCCATCCGCATCGAGCACGGCGGCCGCTCGCTGACGTACTCCAGCGACACGGGCGTGTGCGAGGCCCTGAGCGATCTGGCCGAGGGCACCGACCTGTTCCTCTGCGAAGCCTCGTTCGTCCACGGCAAGGAGGACATCCCCGACCTCCACCTCAACGGCCGCGAAGCCGGCGAGATCGCCGCCCGTGCCGGGGTGGGACGGCTCGTCCTCACCCACATCCCGCCGTGGACCGACGCCGACCGCAACCTCGCCGACGCCCGCCTGCTCTACGACGGCCCGGTGACCGTCGCGGTACCGGGCGCCGTCTACGAGATCTGACCGACGACAAAGCCCTCGCCTCCCGGCCACCGGGAGGCGAGGGCTTCGTGCGGTACCGCTACTTCGTCAGGTCCTCCTCCAGCTCGTCGGGCTCCCGGCCCGGCGTCTGGAGGTTGAACCTGGTGATCGCGAACCGGAAGATCACGTAGTACACGGCGGCGAAGACCAGACCGATCGGGATGATCAGCCAGGGTTTGGTCGCCAGGTTCCAGTTGATGACGTAGTCGATCAGACCCGCGGAGAAGCTGAAGCCGTCCTTGACCCCCAGCGCCCAGGTCACCGCCATCGAGACACCGGTGAGCACCGCGTGGATCGCGTAGAGCAGCGGGGCGACGAAGAGGAACGAGTACTCGATCGGTTCGGTGATGCCGGTCACGAACGAGGTCAGGCCGACCGAGAGCATCATGCCGCCGACCGCCTTGCGGCGATGCGGCTTGGCGCAGTGGTAGATGGCCAGCGCCGCCGCCGGGAGCGCGAACATCATGATCGGGAAGAAGCCCGAGGTGAACTGACCGGCCGTCGGGTCGCCCGCCAGGAACCGGCTGATGTCACCGTGCACGACCGTCCCGTCCGGCTTGGTGAAGTCACCGAACTGGAACCAGACGAAGGTGTTCAGGAACTGGTGCAGACCGATGACCAGGAGCGCGCGGTTGGCGATACCGAAGATTCCGGAGCCCGCCCAGCCCAGGTCCGCCAGCCACTCCGAGAAGCTGGTCAGACCGTCACCGATCGGCTGCCAGAGCCAGGCGCAGAGCGCCGCGAAGCACAGGCCGACGAACGCCATGATGATCGGGACGAGCCTGCGGCCGTTGAAGAAGCCCAGCCAGTCCACCAGCTTGACCCGGTGGTACCGCTGCCAGAACCAGGCGGACAGCAGACCCATCACGATGCCGCCGAAGACTCCGGGGTTCTGGTAGGCCGCGGGGGTGACCACCGCGTCGGTGGTGACACAGGTACCGGACCAGATGCCGCCCGGAGTGAACGTCGAACCCGGCGCACAGTCCACCGGGAAGGCGTGCAGCACCGCGTAGTAGACGAGGAAGCCGGCCACCGCGGCGAGTGCGGTCGAACCGTCCGACTTCTTCGCCATCCCGATGGCGACCCCGACGCAGAACAGCAGCGGAAGGCCGAGCCCCGAGTCGAGCAGCACGCCGCCCGCCGCGGCGAAGACCTTGGCGACGTTGGTCCAGCCCAGCCCCTCGTCGCCGAATACATCCGGTTGGCCCAGCCGGTTGAGGATGCCTGCCGCCGGCAGGACGGCAATCGGGAGCTGGAGGCTGCGCCCCATCTTCTGAAGACCCTGGAAGAAGCCGTTCCACCAGGTCTTGCGCGGTACTGCGGTACTGCTCGAACTCATCGGCGTCCTCCCCGGAACTGGGTGCTTTCGGTGGTGGTGCGCAGTGGCGTCGGCCAGTCGGGTACGGGGTGTAACCCGCCTGGCCGACAGAGCACTGATGATCGTCATCATTGGGGAGGAAGCGAACACTCGCCCGTGAAGCTGGGCCAAACGTGCGTTACGGTGACGAAACGGACCCGTGGTGGGCCGTCACATCCAGGGGAACAACCAGGGAGAAGGCCATGGCCAGCAAGGCTGAGAAGATCGTCGCCGGGCTCGGCGGTATCGAGAACATCGACGAGATCGAAGGGTGCATCACGCGCCTGCGCACCGAGGTCCACGACCCCGCCAAGGTCGACGAAGTCGCCCTCAAAGCGGCCGGAGCCCACGGAGTCGTCAAGATGGGCACCGCGATCCAGGTCGTCATCGGCACCGACGCCGACCCCATCGCCGCCGACATCGAAGACATGATGTGACCAGCCGCCCCACCCCTCGCTGAGCCACCCCGCTCAGCCACGCCGCACAGGCCCCGCCCCTCGCGCCGGGGCCTGTGCCGCCCTCGGCCGGCAGCCGCACCGGCAACCAGGCCGCCGAGCCGGCTGCCGGCCGCCCGGCACCGCACGAAAGCCGCACCCCGACGCCGCCGAGCACCCGAACGGCCGCCGCCCCCACACCCGATACAGTCGACGCCATGTCTCGTATCGACGGCCGCACCCCCGAACAACTCCGTCCCGTCACCATCGAACGCGGATGGAGCAAGCACGCCGAAGGATCCGTACTCATCTCCTTCGGCGACACCAAGGTCTTCTGCACCGCCTCCGTCACCGAGGGCGTCCCCCGCTGGCGCAAGGGCAGCGGCGAAGGCTGGGTCACCGCCGAATACTCCATGCTGCCCCGCTCCACCAACACCCGCGGCGACCGCGAGTCCGTCCGCGGCAAGATCGGCGGCCGCACCCACGAGATCAGCCGGCTCATCGGCCGCTCCCTGCGCGCCGTCGTCGACTACAAGGCCCTCGGCGAGAACACCATCGTCCTCGACTGCGACGTCCTCCAGGCCGACGGCGGCACCCGCACCGCCGCCATCACCGGCGCCTACGTCGCCCTCGCCGACGCCATCACCTGGGCCCAGGGCAAGAAGCTCGTCAAGCACGGCCGCAAGCCGCTCACCGACACCGTCTCCGCGATCAGCGTCGGCATCGTCGACGGCACCCCCCTCCTCGACCTCTGCTACGAGGAGGACGTCCGCGCCGAGACCGACATGAACGTCGTCTGCACCGGCGACGGCCGCTTCGTCGAGGTCCAGGGCACCGCCGAGGCCACCCCCTTCGACCGCAAGGAACTCGGCGCCCTCCTCGACCTCGCCACCGCGGGCTGCGCGGAGCTCACCGTCCTCCAGACGAACGCCCTGGCCCGCACCCTCGGCGCATAGCCCCCACACCCGGCGTTGGTGCTGGTGGGCTCGCGTATTCACCCGTCGCGAGTTGACCCCTCTCGCTCCGGCACTGCTACTGAGCGTGAGAGCTTGGGGGGATTCTGGGTGTCAGGGGCATCCGGTGGGATGAGCGCGTGACTGTCTATGACGTAGCTCGCCGGCTCCCTTCCGGCCGGCGAGCGCCACCCCACCCCGCTGGGGCAGGCGTTCGCCGAGTACGGGCGGATCGCCAAGACCCTCGCGCGACCCGGACGCCGCGGCGCTCGACGACGAAGACGACGGTGTAGCGGAGTGAGCGTCCCGGTCAGCCCTCCGCAGCCGCAGCCGGTCGCAGACTTCGCTTCGGCGGCTGCCGCCGAAGGGTCGGCGGCCTACTCGTGGTCAGTGCAGAGGTGGGCAATCAGGGCCGCGCAGGCCCACTCCTCCCAGGCGTCGGGGGACCAGCCCCGGTTGCGGACAAAGATCAGGTACAGCTCCGGGCTGAGAAGCCCGTACAGCAGGTCGGCGGCGCGGGCGGTGTCGACGTCGGGGCGGGCGTCGGGCTTGGAGGCCAGTGCCTTCGCTGCGGCGTGCTGGACGGTGTAGCGCGGATCGGGGCCGGCGGGCCACTGCGCGGCGATCTCCGGGTCCGTGGCCGCGGCAGCCGCGATCAACGGCATGATCGGGGCGACACGGCCGAGGATGTCGCGTACACCCCGTACGTGGGCGCGCAGCTGCCCGGCTGCGGTGGGCTCGGCGCACGCGGCGCGGAACCAGTCGCGGTCCATCGTGGCGACCGGTTCGACGTCGCCCGCGATGGACGTGTCGACGACGTCTTTGAACAGCGCGCGCTTGTTGCGGAACACGAAATACACGGTCTGGACGGCCACACCCGCGCGATCCGCAACCTCCTGAAGGCTTGTCGCGCCGTACCCCTGTGCGACGAACAGCTCCCGCGCCGCCGCAATGATCTTCTCGCGGGTGCGCCGCGAGCGCTCGGCCCGCTTGTCGGGGCGCTTGGCGTTCTGTCCGTCGGATCCCTTGACTGCATCCATGCCGGGAGTTTATCTCTAGAGTCAATCATTAGAGATGGACTCTAATTTCTTGGAGGGGCAGCGATGAGTGAGACTCGAACGGCTGTTGAGCTCGACCAAGAGGCTGCTGTGCGCCGCGAGTTGGAGGACTTCTACCGGGCCGGCAGGCCGCCGTGGGACTGCGGTGTCACCCCGCCCGAGCTGGTAGCCCTGGTAGACGGGCCTGACGCACTGATGCCGGGCCAGGTCCTCGAACTCGGCTGCGGCACCGGGACCAACGCGGTGTACCTGGCCCGGCACGGCTGGCGGGTGGCGGCCGTCGACCTGGTAGACCGCGCGGTCCGGCAGGCGAGGGAGAAGGCCGCTGCGGCCGGAGTGGACGTCACGGTGCTGTGCGGGGACGCCACCCGACTCGACGAGGTGGGCGTGCCCGGCCCGTACGACCTGTTCTTCGACCTGAGCTGCTACTGCGGGATTCCACCGCACCGCCGCGACGCCTACGCGGCCGGCCTCACGAAGCGTGCCGCCCCCGGCGCACGACTGCTGATGTTCGGCTACGGGCCCGAGGCTTTCGACGACCCAATCTCCGGCGTCACCGCCGACGAACTCAGCGCCAGGTTCGCTGGGTGGCAGCTGGCCGACGTGACGCCCGGCACGAACCCGGTCCCGACTTTCTGGTTCACGCTGCACCGCGCCGCCGCCGCGGCGTGAGCTTCAGTCGCACCGGGCAGCTTCGGGCCGCGGACGTCGCGCGCGGCGTGCCGGCATCTACGACCCCAACGGCATGGGTGCCATGTTCTTCGCCGTGCTCGCCGTCGTGGGGCAGATAAAGCGCTACTCCATCCGGGAGAAGCCCCTCGAAGGGCAGGTCGTCGCTGCGTTCGAGGGCAACCACGGTGGGCGGCCGAAGGCCATCGACGGCGACATGCTGACCTCCGCCGTCGCGCTTAAGGACAAGGGCGTCCTCGTCCCCGACACCACCCCCGCGAAGACGCAACCGCACCGGCACGGCCACGCGTCGTCACGAGTACGGGCGCACGGGTCGAACCGTGCGCCCGTCCGCGTATCCGCACCCGGGGAGGAACCCGCGCCATGACCGAGGCCGCCCGCCGTCGCCGCAGCACCGTCGTCCCGACGCTCGCCCTGGCCTCGCTCGCCCTCACCGCCGTGGTCGGCTGCGGCAGCATCGACAAGGCGCTCGACTGCGTCCGCACCGCTGACGCCATCGCCACCAGCGTCGACAACCTCCAACAGGCCGTCTCGAACGCTTCCAACGACCCCACCCAGGCATCCGAAGCCCTCGACGAGATCGACCGGGAACTCGGCAACCTCGGCGACCGGACGGACGACGCCGACCTGTCCAAGGCCGTCGACCACCTCCGGACCGGCGCCCAGAACGTCCGTGACTCCATCGACCGGGGCGACAGCACCCCCGACCTCTCCCCGGTCACCGAAGCCGCCCAGGAGATCGGCCGGGTCTGCACACCCTGACCACCCCCGATACTGGGGGCATGACCCGCTTGATTCTCGCCACCCGCAACGCCGGGAAGATCACCGAACTCCACGCGATCCTCGCCGCCGCGGGCCTCGACCACGAACTCGTCGGCGCGGACGCATACCCCCACGTCCCCGACGTCAAGGAAACCGGCGTCACCTTCGCCGAGAACGCCCTCCTCAAGGCCCACGCCCTCGCGAAGGCCACCGGCCACCCCGCCGTCGCCGACGACTCCGGCCTCTGCGTGGACGTGCTCGGCGGCGCCCCCGGCATCTTCTCCGCCCGCTGGGCCGGCACCCACGGCGACGACCGGGCCAACCTGGACCTGCTCCTGGCCCAACTCTCCGACATCGACGCCCCCCACCGCGGCGCCCACTTCGCCTGCGCCGCGGCCCTGGTCCTTCCCGACGGCACGGAACACGTGGTCGAGGGCCGACTGAGCGGCACCCTGCGCCACACGCCGGCCGGCACCAACGGTTTCGGCTACGACCCGATCCTTCAGCCGGAGGGCGAGACGCGCACCTGCGCGGAGCTGACCGCCGAGGAGAAGAACGCGATCAGCCACCGGGGCAAGGCGTTCCGCGCGCTGGTGCCGGTGGTGCGGGAGCTGGTGGGGTGACAGCACGATGCCGGGCACCTCGGAGGTGCCCGGCATCGGTTTCGCATGGTGCGCCCGGTCGGACTCGAACCGACACAAACACGACTACCTAAAAGTCGCCGCTCACCAGTTGGCGTACGGGCGCAAACCAAAGCAATGCTACTGCTTCCTGAGGGATGAACGGGAGCGATTGGCGAAGGTCTCCGTCTGGCTGTGGCAGGACGGACACAGGTACCGCAGGTTCTCGCGGCGGTTGCCCAGCCGGTCGCGGCCAGTGAAGTGCTCGGTGAAATGCTGTGGCTTCGATGCTGCACTTCAGGAGAGCGCGACCGGCGTCGTTGTCGATGCGGCCGCCTGCCTCGGCACCGTATCGGGCAGGGCGCCGAGTGTGAGAGCGGGTTTGTCCACGTTGCGGCGGCGGCCTCCTCGGCACCAGGTATCGGTGATGGCGTGGCAGTTCGGGCACAGCAGGCGAAGGTTCTTGGCGCGGTCGTCGCTCCAGTCGCCGTTGATGTGGTCCACCTCCAGAGTCAGGGTTTTCCCTTGCCAGTGCGAACTGGTTCCACACTCCGCGCACCTCTCGGGTACGCCGATCTCGGCGAGTGCCCGGCGCAGCATCGTGGTTCTCGTGCGACGCGTGCCGTCGTGCTTCACCAATACCTCTTCGGGGCGCTTGGTGGGTGTCGTGCCCGGCAGGCCACGCTGGTGGGCCTGCCCCAGAAAGTGTGTGGTGGTGAGTCGTTCTGCGCTGATCCACTTGCGCAGCAGGGCTCGTTGGCGTCGGTTGTCAGGGCGGTCGAGCTTGCGGAGCAGTTCGGCAACGGAACGAGAGCCCGCTACAGCCTCGCGGAGAGCCCTTGACGAGGGGCGATCTCCGGCAGTGTCCGAGTCGCGCCTGCGGAAGTGAGAGATGTCGATGTCGAAATGAGTGAAACGTCGTAGCAGGTACGTCCTGAGCTGGGCATAGGGGCGCGTCCCGAAGAAGGCGATGACGGAGTCGATGTCGGAGCACTGTTCCGCCGCCTCGATCAGCCGCTCACGTGTGTACTCGCGCCGCTGGCTCATGCGCCACCGATTCCTGCGCCCTGCCCCTTGGCGCGACCACGATATGTGTCGGTTACCGAGTGGCAGTTCGGACACAGCAGCCGAAGATTTTGCAGCCGGTTGTCGCGCCACTTGCCGTTGATGTGGTCCACCTCGAGCGGGAGCGGCTGACCGCGCCAGATTGGTTCTGTGCCGCAGAGTGCACACCGCTGCGCGACGCCGAGCGCCACCATGGCGGGCTTGAGGCGGGCTCCGGGAATGCGGCGTGCGTGTGGTGAACAGTCCTCGACCAGTAGTTCTCGGGGCGTGCGGCGGAGCTTTTTCGTCCCGCTTCTCGACGGCTGGGCGAAGTGTGAGGTGTCGAGGCCGTACGCCTTGATGCGGCGACTGATGTTGGTGTGGTGGCCGCCCACCGCCTCAAGACCGAGGCGTCGCAGCACCTCATGCACGCTCTTCGAGGCAGCGACCACGGGTTCAAGAATCTCCCTCGTCCAGCGGGATCCCTCGCGCTCGAAGTGCCTGGTGTCTATGCCCATCTTCCGCATACGTTCGCGGATGTAGCCCCGTGTCGAGCTCCTTGGGTCCACTCCAAGTCTCGTCAACATCTCGGACAGCGTCCGAGACGATGAGGCGGCCTTCGTGAGCCGCTCCCGCGTGTAGGGGCTTACCGGCATGATTCCTCCGCATCCGACCGTGCGTTCGTGGCCTCGTACGGAGCAACGAACCGTTTGTCGGAGGGTCACGTCCGATATCCGAAAAGATGCGGAATTGTTCGGACCGTTTCGGCGTCAGTTGACGCCGGTCATGCCATGTCGCGTGGAGTGCGACCGCCCTGGGGCAGAACCTGGCGGCCGCAAACCGAATCGCGGGCCGATGGAGATGGCTCTCACGTCACCCGCGAGCTCCGCGGAGTTTCCGGTGGGCCCGTCGTCAGATCCCGAGGTCCTTGATGATCTTGGCGACGTGACCGGTGGCCTTGACGTTGTAGAGGGCCCGTTCGACCTTGCCCTCCTCGTCCACGACGACCGTGGAGCGGATGACGCCGGTCACCGTTTTGCCGTAGAGCTTCTTCTCGCCGAAGGCGCCGTAGGCCGCGAGGGTCTCCTTGGAGGGGTCGCCGACCAGGGTGACCTTGAGGTTCTCCTTCTCGCGGAACTTGGCGAGCTTCTCGGGCTTGTCCGGGGAGACGCCGATGACGTCGTATCCGGCACCCGCGAGCAGGTCCAGGTTGTCGGTGAAGTCGCAGGCCTGCTTGGTGCATCCGGGCGTGAGGGCGGCCGGGTAGAAGTAGACGATGACCTTGCGGCCCTTGTGGTCGGCGAGGGAGATCTC
The DNA here is from genome assembly GCF_040680455.1 of Streptomyces sp. NPDC052052. Taxonomy (NCBI): domain Bacteria; kingdom Bacillati; phylum Actinomycetota; class Actinomycetes; order Kitasatosporales; family Streptomycetaceae; genus Streptomyces; species Streptomyces sp. NPDC052052. The sequence continues at coordinate 20,519 of NZ_JBFAWU010000037.1, forward strand.
GTTGCCGTCGGCGTCGGGGAGGGTGAAGGCGGGGGCGGTGTCGCCGGGCTGGAGTCGCTCGCTCATGGTTCTCCTCAGGTGGCACGTGAGCTGTACGAGACCGAGGGTAATAGGGGTGCCGCCGGGTGCGCGGGCGGCCGAGCTGACAGACTGTCGATGAAGGATTACCGGACAAGGACCACGGAGGCGGCGCAGTGTCGGATGCCAGGACCCCTGCGCAGATCGAGGCGGACATCATCAGCAGGCGTGAGCAGCTTGCGGTGGTGCTCGACGAGATCGGGGTGCGGGTGCACCCGAAGACGATCATGGGTGATGCGAAGGCCAAGGCCGCTGAGGCCGTGGACCGGACGGCCGGGCGCGCGTTCGTCGCGGCGAACCGGACGGTGTCGGACGTGAAGGCACAGTTCGTGTCCGAGGAGGGCGCTCCGCGGCTGGAGCGGGTGGTGCCGGTGGCGATGCTCGCGGTGGGTGTCGTGGGGCTGCTCGTGATGGCGAAGCGGCGGCGGGGGAACTGATGCCGCGGACCGTGTACCCCGGAGGCGCAGGGATCCGTGGCGAGCAGGTAGGTTGCGGGGCGTGAGCGAGAACACCGACGACAAGCTGCCCATCCGCATGCTGCACGACCGTGTGCTGGTCCGGTCCGATCTGCCGGAGGGCGAGCGGCGCTCGGGTGGCGGCATTCTGATTCCGGCGACGGCCGCGGTCGGTCGCCGGCTGGCCTGGGCCGTGGTGGTTGCGGTGGGTCAGAACGTGCGGACGGTGGAGCCGGGTGACCGGGTGCTGTACGACCCCGAGGACCGTGCGGAGGTCGAGGTGCGCGGTGTCGCCTATGTGCTGATGCGTGAGCGGGATCTGCATGCGGTGGCGGCGGACCGGTTCGAGGGATCGGTGGATTCCACCGGGCTCTATCTGTAGCTTTCCGTGTCGTGAAAGGCCTGGTGACCGTTGTCACCAGGCCCTTTGCCTTTTCTTTGCTAAGCTGGAGTCATCCCGACGAGACGCGCCGTACCGGGTTTTGCAAAGACGACGCACCCGTGTGGTTCGCGTGTTCTGTCTCGTCGGAGGTTCTGTCATGGCGTGGGTTCTGCTGGTGGTCGCCGGTCTTCTGGAAGTGGCCTGGTCGATCGGGATGAAGTACACCGAGGGGTTCACCCGGCTCTGGCCGAGTGTGTTCACGGGCTTCGGGATCGTGGCGAGCATGCTGCTGCTGTCGCATGCGGCGAGGACGCTGCCGATCGGTACGGCGTACGGCGTATGGGTCGGGATCGGTGCGGCCGGTGCGGCGGTTCTCGGCATGGTGGTGCTGGGTGAGCCGGTGACCGCCGCCCGGATATTTTTCGTCTCCCTGCTGTTGGTGGCCGTGGTCGGGCTGAAGGCGACCTCGGGTCACTGAGTGTCGGCCGGGTGACCCGGGGTCGCCCGGTCAGGGACCGGCCATCGGGCTCGCGGACGGTGTGCCGGGGGCGCGCGTGGCCGGGGCGGCCGAGGGAGCCGCGGGGGCCGAGGAGCCCTGGGGGCCCGGGAGGCCGTCACCGTCCCCGCTGCCGCGGCCGTCTTCGCCCTGGTTGTCGTTCCGGTCTCGCCAGCCGCCCGTGTCGGGTTCGTTCTCCGCGCCGGGCGGGACGCTCTCGGAGGTGGTGGGGGACCAGCCTGACGGTGACGGTGTGCCGGGGCTGGTGGTTCCCTCGGTGGGCAGGGCGGTCTGGCCGGTGCCGCGTTCGAGGGTCAGGTCGAAGTTCTTGACCGCGGTGCCCCGCAGTGCGGCTTCGGTGTACTGGGCCCAGATCCGGGCGGGTGCGCCGCCGCCGTTGATGCGGGCCAGTCCGAGGGCTCCGTAGAGGGGTTTCTGCGCACCGGTGTCGGGGTCCTGTCCCATGACGGCGACGACGGTGGTGAGGTCGGGGGTGTAGCCGGCGAACCAGGCCGCCCGGTCCTCCTCGGCGGTGCCGGTCTTGCCCGCGGCGGGCCGCCCGGCGCCCTGGGCGGCGGTGGCGGTGCCGCCCTGGACGACGCTCCGCAGGACGGCCGTGGTGGTGTCGGCGGCCTTGCGGCTGACGACCTGCTCGGTGCTCCGGCCGGGGAGTTCCAGGTCCTCTCCGTGCTTGCTGATCCGGTCGACGAGGACGTATGCGCCGTGCCTGCCGTGGTTGGCGAGGGTGGCGTAGGCCTCGGCCATGTCCAGGACGCTGGCGGTGGCGACGCCGAGCGCGATGGACGGAGTGGCGGTGAGGTCGGGGGTGTTCTCGGGGATGCCGAGGTCGACGGCGGTCTTCCTGACCTTGTCGGGGCCGACGTCCTGGGCCATCTGGGCGTAGACGGCGTTGACGGACTTGTCGGTGGCGGCGGTGACGGTGAGGGGCCCGTGGCTGACGTCGTCCTCGTTGGCGGGGGCGTATCCGGTGGGTCCGGCGGGGCCCTGGACCATGCGTTTGTTGGTGCCGTCGTACACGGTGTCGGGGGTGATGCGCCGGCCGTCCTGGGTGGTGGAGCCGTGGTCGATGGCGGAGGTGAGGACGAACGGCTTGAAGGTGGAGCCGACCTGATAGTCGCGGCGGGTCGCGTTGTCGACGTACTGCTTGGTGTAGTCGATGCCGCCGTACAGGGCGACGACGCGGCCGGTGTCGGGTTCGACGGAGGCGCCGCCGACGCGGACGTTGCGGTCGGCCTCGCGCTCCGGGCTGGTCTGGGACATGACGTTGTCGTCGACCGCTGTCACGAGTGCCTTCTGTTTCTTCTTCTCCAGAGTGGTGGTGATCCGGTAGCCGCCGGTGGCCAGGGTGTCCTCGTCGACGATCTTGTTGCTGGTGAGGTAGTTCTCGACGGCCTGGACGATGTAGCCGCGCTGACCGGACATTCCGGTGGGCGGCTTGGCCTTGCCGGGTACGGGGAATTCCATGGCGGCCCGTTCGCCGGCTCCCAGCCACCCTTCCTTCACCATGCCGTCGAGCACGTAGTTCCAGCGGGCGACGGCCGCGGCCTTGTTCTCGGGGTGGGTGACGATGTCGTAGGCGCTGGGGGCGTTGAGCAGTGAGGCGAGGTAGGCGCCCTCGGCGGTGGTGAGCTCGCCGACGTCCTTGCCGTAGTAGGCCTGTGCGGCGGCCTGGATGCCGTAGGCGTTGCGGCCGAAGTAGCTGGTGTTGAGGTAGCCCTCGAGGATCTGGTTCTTGGGCTGTTCGCGGTTGAGCTTGACCGCGATGAAGAACTCCTTGATCTTGCGGACGACGGTCTGTTCCTGGACGAGGTAGTAGTTCTTGACGTACTGCTGGGTGATGGTCGAGCCGCCCTGTCTGCCCTTGCCGGTGACGGTGTTCCAGGCGGCCCGGACCATCCCCGAGACGTCGACGGCCCGTTCGGAGTAGAAGTCGCGGTCCTCGGCGGCGAGCACTGCGTGCTGGACGGGGAGCGGTACCTCGGCGAGCTTGACGTTCTCGCGGTTCACGTCGCCGGAGCGGGCGATGACGCTGCCGTCCTTGTAGAGGAAGACGTTGGACTGCGCGGTGGCGCTGGCGTTGGCGGCCGGGATGTCGACGAGCTGGTACCCGGCGATGAAGCCGACGATCAGGAGCAGGGCGAGCGCGACCACGGAGCCGAGGGTCATCCGCCAGGTGGGGACGGCGCGACGCCAGCCAGTGCGTCTGCGGCCCTTCGTGGCGCCACCCCCGCCCGCCCGTTCGTTGTCGGTGCCGTGGGCGGCCGGGTCTCTGGCGTCCCAGCCCCGGGGTCCGTGTTCCCCGTTCGGCTGCTGTGGCTCGTCGCTCATTCGGTGCAGACTCCTCGGCCGCGGTCAGTACCCCCAATATTGCCCTTTTTCGCGGAATGCGCCCTGGATCGACCCTTGATATGCGGTAGCGGGCGCCGAGTCCCCTGGACTAGGGTCGTGCGCTTTGGTGCCCGACGGCGTACGACGCCGTCGGGCGCCCGAGCGAGGAGGGGGGGTGGATGCGGTGCGGCTGTACGCGATGGTGGCGGCGAGCGGGTTCCGGCGCTACGCCACGTACCGGACCGCGACGTTGGCGGGAGTGTTCACCAACACCGTCTTCGGTTTCATCATGGCGTTCGCCTATGCGGCGCTGTGGGACGAGCGTCCGCAGCTCGGCGGTTACGACCTGTCCCAGGCGCTCACCTACGTATGGCTGGGCCAGGCCCTGCTGATGACCTGCGCCATGATGGGCGGCGGCTTCGAGGACGAGCTGATCGAACGGATCCGGAGCGGCGACATCGCCATCGACCTGTACCGGCCGGCCGACCTCCAGCTGTGGTGGCTCGCCGGTGACATGGGCCGCGCGGCCTTCCATCTCCTCGGCCGCGGCATCGTGCCGATGCTGCTGGGCGCGCTCGCCTTCGATCTGGCACTGCCCGCCTCGCCGGGGACCTGGCTGGCCTTCCTGGTCTCGGTGGCACTGGGGGTCCTGGTCAGCTTCGCGATCCGCTATCTGGTGGCGCTGTCCGCGTTCTGGCTGCTGGACGGGGCGGGAGCGGCGCAGATGGCGCATCTGGCCGGGATGTTCTTCTCCGGGATGCTGCTGCCGCTGACGCTGTTCCCCGGACTGCTGGGCGAGGTGGCCCGGGTGCTGCCGTGGTCCTCTCTGCTCCAGGTGCCGGCCGATGTGCTGCTCGGCAGGCGTACCGGGTGGGGGCTGGTGGAGGCGTTCGCCTTCCAGGGCGGCTGGGCGCTGACGCTGCTGCTGGTGGGGCGGCTGGTGCAGTCGGTGGCGACGAGAAGGGTGGTGGTTCAGGGTGGCTGAGACGGTCCGTACGGTGGAGGCGGCCGCGGCGACGGAGCCGTCCGGGGTGGTGTTCGTCGAACGGCCGGCGCTCGTCGAGGGGGTCCGGGCATATGGCCTGATCGTGGCGATGTGGCTGCGCTCGACGATGGCCTACCGTGCCTCGTTCGTGATGACGGCCTTCGGCAACTTCGCGGTCACCGCCTTCGACTTCGTCGCGATCCTGCTGATGTTCTCGCACGTGGACGCGCTGGGCGGCTACACGCTGCCGGAGATCGCGCTGCTGTACGGCGCCTCGGGGACCGCGTTCGGTATCGCCGACCTGGTGATGGGCTCGATGGACCGGCTGGGGCGGCGGGTGCGCGACGGCACGCTGGACACCCTCCTGGTACGCCCGGCGCCGGTGCTCGCCCAGGTCGCGGCGGACCGGTTCGCCCTGCGCAGGCTCGGGCGGGTCACCCAGGGGGTACTGGTCCTCGGGTATGCGCTGGTGACGCTGGACATCGCGTGGACACCGCTGAAGATGATGACGATCCCGCTGATGCTGCTGAGCGGGGCGGCGATCTTCGCGGCGGTGTTCGTGGCCGGGGCGGCGTTCCAGTTCGTCGCGCAGGACGCCTCCGAGGTGCAGAACTCCTTCACGTTCGGCGGGAACACCCTGCTCCAGTACCCGCCGACGATCTTCGCGAAGGACCTGGTGCGCGGGGTCACGTTCGTGGTGCCGCTGGCCTTCGTGAACTGGTTGCCCGCGCTGTACGTACTCGGCCGGGACTACCCGCTCGACCTTCCGGACCCGGTGGCGTTCCTGCCTCCGGTGGTCGCGGGCCTGTGTTGTCTGCTCGCGGGCCTGGCGTGGCGCAGGGGCCTGCGCGCGTATCGCAGCACCGGAAGCTGACGGAACACCGGACAAGGCAAGGGGCAAGGGCATCGGACATGAACGCAGAGACCAACACCGCCGCCGACACCGACACCGAAATCGACGCCGACTTCATCGCACTCGACAAGGTCGAGAAGGTCTTCGACGTACGCCGCAGGACCGGCTTCCTGCGCAGCGAACGCCACCAGGTGCGCGCGGTCGACTCGCTCAGTTTCCGTGTCGCACGCGGCGAGATGGTCGGCTACATCGGCCCCAACGGTGCCGGGAAGTCGACCACGATCAAGATGCTGACCGGCATCCTCACCCCGAGCGGCGGCCGGCTGCGGGTGGCGGGCATCGACCCGTCCCGGGAGCGGACGAGGCTGGCGCACCGGATCGGTGTGGTGTTCGGCCAGCGCACCACGCTCTGGTGGGACCTGCCGCTGCGCGACTCCTACCGGCTGATGCACCGGATGTACCGGATCCCCGACGCCCGCTACCGCGAGAACCTGGCCCGTTGCGTCGAACTCCTCGACCTGGGCGAGCTGTTGGACGTACCCGTACGTCAGCTCTCGCTGGGCCAGCGGATGCGCGGCGACATCGCGGCCGCGTTGCTGCACGATCCCGAGGTGTTGTATCTGGACGAGCCGACGATCGGCCTGGACGTGGTCTCCAAGGCCAAGGTGCGCGGGTTCCTCAAGGACCTGAACGCCGAACGCGGCACGACCGTGCTGCTCACCACGCACGATCTGACGGACATCGAGCAGCTCTGCAAGCGGGTGATGGTGATCGACCACGGCCGCCTGATGTACGACGGGGCGCTCGCCGGACTCCATGAGGTGGGCCAGAGCGAGCGGATGCTGGTGGTCGACCTGGAACGCCAACTCCCGCCCATCCAGCTGGAATCGGAGCCGTCGGTGCGCACGGTGAAGGTCGAGGGGCCGCGTCAGTGGCTGGCCTTCCCGGCCTCCCAGTCGGCGGCCCCGCTGGTCGCCCGGATCGCCGCGGACTACCCGCTGGTCGACCTGTCGGTCCGGGAGCCGGACATCGAGGCCGTGATCGCGAAGATGTACGCGTCGGCCGGTGGCATGTAGGGAGGTGCTCGCGCGAGCGGGGCGGCCGGCGAGGGGTGGGTGGAGTGGCCGCTGGCGCGGCCATCCGCGCCTGGGCCGAATCCAACGGGACGGAAGACCTGCTCGGTCTCATCGACCAGGCCCTTGACGCCCTGCACACCGAGATTGGCACGTGACGGATGACGTTCTCGGCACGTGCCGCCGATGCCGCCAACCGTCAGCCGCCGGGTCCTCCACTGCCGAAAGCCCCACCGCTCTTTTCCTTGGGTATGTCCTTTTGCGAAGAGGGCCGGTTGATCTCATAGGGGCTGAGACCTTCCCCGAAATCATCTGCTGCCCTCAGGTTCTCGCTGGTTCGGGAGGGATGTTCGATCCGTGGTCCCTGCTGTCGTGCCCGGGAGCGGCGGCGCGCGTCCCACCAGAGGAGGCCCAGCAGAATCGCGACCACGACCACTGCTATACCGACGGGGAATATCCAGCGCACATCCGAAGCGGCCAGTGTGATGTCGCCGAGGGGCACCTGGCTCGCGAGGTGGCTCATCTGGACCACGTCCTTCCTGAGGGGATTCCACCGCTCACCGAGCGAGGCGGAGGCTTCCGCTCATGGGAGAGAGGGCCCGCAATGGCTGGAGCCGGGGAAACTCCACTCCCGCCGTCCCTGACGGGATCAATCTCGCGGGGCCCGCGAGAACGGGACGTCTGGCAAGGCTCAAGCTCCCTCACAAGTCTACGGCGGGGAGCGTACGCGGGGGATCGCTTGGTGCGCGGCGGGTGTATCAGTGGCCGGAGAGCCCTCTGTACGGGAGTGAGTGCAGGCCGGTGCCGATCTCCGTGAGGGCGTTCCACCGTTCTAGGGCTTGTGGTCCGGCACTGACTCGGGCAGTCCCGCGTACCAGCCCTGGACGGCCAGCCAGAATCCGGCCAGCGCCATGGCGACGAGCGCGACGCGGCCTGCGTACTTGGCAACGGACGGTCCGATGATCCATCGCCGGGGCAGCAACCACGCTGACAAAGCGGCTGCCGCTCCGATGAGAACGGTCAGCGGAAGCTCCGCGTACAGCACGCTCCAGTCCGGGCCTGCTTCGAATCCGGCGCGCGCCCGGAGTTCGGCATCCGCGGCCCATCCCAGCAGCCCGACGAATCCACCGGCCAGGGCCACCCCGGTACCACTCAGCGCTTCCACACGTTCCTTCATGATCACTAAAGACGTCGGCTACTGAGCGGGAGTTCCCGAAGAACCGCACGATTCTCCGTCGCGAGGCAGGAAGGCATTCGGTCCGGTCGACCGCGAACCGCGCCGACAGGTCCACGAGCGAGCAAAGGTATTCCGCACGCCGGGTGTACCGGAAACTGCGCGGCTCGCCGCCGCGAGAATCGGGCCCGTTGTGTCGAACTCCTCGATCCGGTCGAGCTGTTGGACGTATTCGTACGGCAGCCGAGTCGGTGACGGGAGCCGTTCGCGTTCAATACGCTGAGCGCATGACAAGTGACCTTCCGGACATGCGTGCTTCGGATGCCGAGCGTGAGCGTGTTGCCGAGGCCCTGCGCGAGGCGGTGGCCGAGGGACGGCTGGAGATGGACGAGTTCGAGCAGCGGCTCGAAGCGACCTACAAGGCACGTACGCACGGGGAGTTGGAACCGCTCGTCCGTGATCTTCCGGCACGGGGCACGCCACTGGCCCCGGTGGGTCCGGCCCGGACGGCCGCGGTGGCCGGTTCGGCGGTGCGCTGGGCGGACCGTGTCGGTGGCCCTGCCACGTCGCGCGGCGCGTTTGCGTTCTGGGGAGGGTTCCGCCGCAAGGGCAACTGGACGGTGGGCCGGAAGTTCACCGCGTTCGCGATGTGGGGCGGTGGTCAGATCGACCTGCGCGAGGCCCGTTTCGAGGACCGCGAGGTGGTCATTCGCTGCTTCACGCTCATGGGCGGTCTGCAGGTGACCATCCCGCCGGAGCTGAACGCCGAGGTCAGGGGCATCGGCATCATGGGCGGCTTCGGCGAGCACGGGAGCGACGAAGGCGCACCGTCCCCGGACTCCCCACGTGTGCGGATCACCGGCTGCGCCTTGATGGGCGGCGTCGGGGTGAAGCGCAGGCGGAGCAAGGCGGAGAGGCAGCGGCTGAAGGACGCGGAGCGGGAGTTGGAACGGGAGCGCTCGCGCGAGCGGGGCCGGCTGGAGAAGGGCGAGTAGCGCGGCGAGCAGCCCGGCCCCGAACGTTCCCACCCCGAACGTTCCCACCCCGAACGTTCCCACCCCGAACGTTCCGACCTCTAACGCTCCACCCCCGAACGCTCCGGCCCCGCCGCTTCCGCGGCCTGCCCGCGGTCACAGCTCGTCGGAGGCGGGCCCGCGGTGCTGCAGCGCCGACAGGTCCACCAGCGAGCCCAGCCGCTGGTATCCCGCGTCGTTCAGATGGAGATGGTCGCCGCAGTCGTAGGCGGGCAGCAGCCGGGTCGGGTGGTTCGGGTCGCGGGCCGCCTGGTCGAAGTCGATGACCGAGTCGAAGATCCCGCCTGCCCGGATCAGCTCGTTGACGCGTTCCCGTACGGCGTTCTGTGCCGGGGTCCAGCTGGGGTACCCCTCGTACGGCATCAGCGTCGCCCCGACGACCCGCAGCCCGCGCGCGTGGGCACGTTCGGTCAGGGAGCGCAGGGCGTCCGCGATGCGTTGCGGGTCGGTCTCCTGCGGGGACTGCTGCACATCGTTGATGCCGAGCGCGATGACGACCGTCCGCACCCCGGCGACGTCCAGCACGTCGCGGTCGAAGCGGGCACTCGCCGCCTCGCCGCTGCCGTCGCGCAGGATGCGGTTGCCCGCGATGCCCGCGTTGGCCACCGCGTAACGGCCGCGCAGCCGGTCGGCGAGTACGTCGGGCCAGCGGCCGTTCGCGTCGAGGGTGGATCCGCTGCCCGCGGTGAGCGAGTCACCGATCACCGCGATCGTTCCGGCGGCGCTCTCGTTGTGGACGTCGACGGCGGTGAGATAGCGCCAGTCGGCGGTGGACCAGGTGCCCCGCTCGTCCTCCACGTACGACGTCTGGTGGGTGTTCGGGTGGAGGGTGACGGGGCCCTGGGCGGTGGGGGTGCGCAGGGCGACGACGAGATCGGCGTCGGCGGCCACCGGCACGACGACCGGGTCGCTGACCACCTGCCCGCCCGCGGCGACGGTCACGGCGGCGACGCCCTCGAAGGTCACCGGGCTGGTGGCGACCGTGGCGTGGTCCACGACCAGCGGGTGGGTGCCGAAGAGGTTGGACAGGGTGATCCGGGCCGCGTCACCGCCGATGCTGGTGTGTACGACGTTACGGATGGTGCGCCGGGTCAGGTCGCCCTCGTACGACTCGACCACCCCGGCCGTGGGCGCCGCCGTCCAGGTCGCGACCCAGAGGCCGGTGGAGTGTGCCGGGGCGGCGGGCGTGCGGGCCACCGCCCCGGGGGCGGGTGCGGAGACCCGCGCCGACCGGGTGCCGGAGCCGGGGGCGAGCAGGGAGCCGGCGAACGCCACCCCGGCGGCGAGCGCGGCGGTGCCCGCCACGAGGGCGATGAGCAGGGCGTACCCCTTCCTGGGCATGGGCGGTGCGTCTCCTCGTGTGTGGTCGGACCGGTCCATCATGGGGCAAGGCGTCGGGAACTCGGCGCCCGGCCCGGGAGTAGGTCAGGTAAGGACAATGCGTACGGTGCACCGGGGGCGACACGTACGCGGACGGGTGGAGCGGATGGAACGGATCGACGGGCCCGGACCCGGGGAGCAGGACACGGGGCAGCGGGAGCGGTCGGCGGGCGCGGCCCATGCCATACCAGGTGGCCGCCCGGCCCCTCTCGCCTCCTTCGCGTACACCGCGGCCGACGAGGAGAAGCGGCGCGGTGTGCGCCGGATGAAGACCACGGCCACCGGCCTCCTTCTGCTGGTCGCGCTCGTGTACGTGCTCGCCACCTGGGCGAGGCACGCGGGGGTGAGCGGCTGGCCGGGCTTCGTCGCCGCGGCCGCCGAGGCGGGCATGGTGGGGGCGCTGGCCGACTGGTTCGCCGTCACGGCGCTGTTCAAGCGTCCGATGGGCCTGCCGATCCCGCACACCGCCATCATTCCCACCAAGAAGGACCAGCTCGGAGCCTCCCTGGGTTCCTTCGTGGGCGAGAATTTTCTTTCCGGCGATGTGGTGCGCGGCCGTATCCACGCCCTGGGTGTCGGCGGCCGGGTCGGTGCCTGGCTGGCCGAGCCGGACCACGCCGACCGGGTCACCGCCGAGCTGTCGACCGCGCTGCGCGGTGCGCTGACGGTGCTGCGGGACTCCGATGTGCAGGCCGTGGTGGCCGAGGCCATCACCCGGCGGGCCAACGCGGCGGAGATCGCTCCCGGCCTCGGCAAGATGCTGGAGCAGATCGTCACCGACGGCGGCCACCGCAAGATGGTGGACCTGGTCTGTGCGCGCGCCCATGACTGGCTGGTGCTGCACGGCGACTCGGTGATGAACGCGGTGCAGGGCGGGGCCCCGGGCTGGACGCCCCGGTTCGTCGACAGGCGGGTGGGGGAGCGGGTCTACAAGGAGCTGCTGCGCTTCGTCACGGAGATGCGGGACATGCCGGGGCACCCGGCGCGCGGTGCGATCGACACCTTCCTCACGGACTTCGCGGCCGACCTCCAGACGGACTCGGACACCCGGGCCCGGGTGGAGCGCCTGAAGTCGGAGATCCTGGGACGGAGCGAGGTCCAGGACGTCATCGCGTCGGCCTGGTCATCGTTGCGCACGATGATGCTCACGGCGGCGGAGGACGAGCAGAGCCAACTGCGGCTGCGGGCGCGCGCCTCACTGCTGGCCTTCGGTGCGCGGCTGGCGACGGACGGGCGGATGCAGGCCAAGCTGGAGGGCTGGCTGGAGGATGCGGCGGCCCATGTCGTCACCCGGTACCGGACCGAGATCACCTCGCTGATCACTGAAACGGTCGCGGGCTGGGACGCGCATCAGACGTCGAGGAAGATCGAGGCGCACATCGGCCGTGACCTGCAGTTCATCCGGATCAACGGCACGGTGGTGGGTGCGCTGGCGGGGCTGCTGATCTACACGGTGTCCTGGGCGCTGGGGGCGTAGCGCCCCGGAGCGCCGTCGAAGGCCCGTATCCGTCCTGTCGTACGGATACGGGCCTTCGTCGTACGGACGCGCATGACGCGTCCGACCGCCTCCGGCCGTGCCCGTCGGCGGTCCGTACGCCTCAGGCGGCCCGGCGGGTGACCGCCCAGGACGCGGCGGCCACACTGCCCGCCACGCTGAAGACGGCCGGCCAGGCGCCGATCTTCTTGGCCAGCGGGTGCGAACCGACGAACGCGGCGACATACGCGCCGGTCAGCCCGATGGCCGCACGCGACCCGGCCTGCCGGTTCCACTCGTACGCGGCGACGCTGCCCGCCGCGGCGAGAGCGACCCCGCCCAGCGGCCGCTTCTTGGTCCACCGGGCGACGGCGTAACCGCCGACCAGTCCGCTCGCCGCCACCGCCGCTGCCGGAACCTTCGCCATCACAGCCACCTCCGCCTTCTGTCCGTGCCGTCCGGCACGCCCGTGTCATCCGGTACGTCCGTGCTCGTCGGCCCCATTCGTGTCGTCCGGGCCCGAAGCCCGGGAAGTCGAGGCTAACGCGGCATCCGGGCTCACTGTCGCGGAGGGGGTGCACAAGCGTTTACCCTGACGGGTGAACATGCGTGCACCCCTGCGCCAGGTCTGTAGACGAGGAAGACACGGAGATCCATGCCAGCGGACATAAGCTCCCCCACCGCAGCCACGGAGAAGTCCCCGCAGTCCCGGTTCGCCGTCGGCGTGCTGGCCTTCTGCGGTGTGGTGGTCGCGGTGATGCAGACGATCGTCGTACCCCTGCTCCCGCACATCCCGGCCCTCACCGGCGCCACGCCGGCCGCCGCCAGCTGGCTGGTCACCATCACCCTGCTCACCGGCGCCGTCTTCACCCCGGTCCTGGGCCGGGTCGGTGACATGTACGGCAAGCGGCGGGTGCTCGTCGCCTCGCTCGGGGTGCTGGTGGTGGGCTCGGTCCTGTGCGGCATCAGCTCCCACATCGGGGTACTGATCACCGGCCGCGCCCTGCAGGGCGCGGCACTCGCCGTCGTACCGCTCGGCATCAGCATCCTGCGCGACGAACTCCCGCCCGAGCGCGTGCTGTCCGCCGTGGCGCTGATGAGCTCGACCCTCGGCATCGGGGCGGCGGTCGGGCTGCCGGTCGCGGCGCTCGTCGTCGAGAACTTCAACTGGCACACCATGTTCTGGGCCTCCGCAGCGATCGGCGTCCTCGACATCGTGCTCGTGCTCTCGTGCGTACCGGAGTCCCCGCTGCGCACTCGCGGCCGTTTCGACGCGGTCGGCGCGCTGGGCCTGTCCGGGGCCCTGGTCTGCCTGCTGCTCGCGGTCACCCAGGGCGCCGACTGGGGCTGGACCTCGACCCGCACCATCGGTCTGCTGGTGGCCGCGGTGGTCGTGGCGCTGCTCTGGGGGGCGTACGAGCTCCGAGTCTCCGCGCCCATGGTCGACCTGCGGATCTCGGCCCGCCCGACCGTGCTGCTCACCAACGTCGCCGCTCTGCTGATCGGCTTCGCCTACTACGCGAACTCCCTGGTCACCGCGCAGATGGTGCAGGAACCGAAGGCCACCGGCTACGGGCTCGGCGCCTCGATCGTCGTCAGCGGACTGTGTCTGCTGCCGGGCGGCGTGATGATGGTGGCCCTCTCCCCGTTCTCGGCCCGGCTGTCCGCGAAGCGCGGCCCCAAGGTCAGCCTCGCGCTCGCCGCGGGTGTGATCGCGGCCGGCTACGTGGTGCGGTACTTCACCACCCACAGCCTGTGGATGATCATCGCCGGCGCGACGGTCGTCGCCTCCGGCACGGCCATCGCGTACTCCGCGCTGCCCGCACTGGTCATGCGGGGCGTACCGGTCAGCGAGACCGGCGCCGCCAACGGCCTCAACACCCTCATGCGCTCGATCGGACAGGCCTTCTGCAGCGCGACGGTGGCCGCGATCCTCGCCAACCTCACCTTCGTCGCGGGCGGCCGGACCGCCCCGACGCTCCACGCCTACCAGGTGGTCTTCCTGATCGCGGCGGGCGCGGCGGCCGCGGCGCTGCTGGTCACCCTGTGCCTGCCGGGCGACCGCGCACCCGCGGTGGGTACGGTCGAGGAGAGCCGTACCGTCCCGGGCGACCGGAAGGACGGTGCACGGACGACAGCGATCCAGGAGGGCGCATGACCAGCCGCGAGGCCACCGTTCCGGCCGCGGACCCGGCCGCCGACGACCCGGGCACGGGCCGCGTCGCGATCCTGCGCGCCGCCCGCCGGGCGTTCACGCAGCGCCCGTACGCCGAGGTGACCATCAGAGGGATCGCGGCCGACGCCGGAGTCAGCCCGTCCCTGGTCGTCAAGCACTTCGGCCGCAAGGAAGAGCTCTTCAACACCGTCGCCGACTTCGGCCCCGCCGCCGCCGAACTCTTCGACGCACCGCTCGACGAACTGGGCCGCCACATGGTGGTGACCCTGGTGCGCCGCCGCCGGGAGACACAGTCCGACCCGCTGCTGCGGGTCGTCTTCTCGCTCGGCAACCGTGACGAACGTTCCCTGCTGCGCGACCGCTTCCACGAACAGGTCACCGACTCCCTCGCCGCCCGCCTCACCGGGCCCGAACCCACCCTGCGCGCCGAACTGATAGCCGGCCACCTGCTCGGCCTCGGCGCCACCCTCGGCCTCCACCGCGAGGGCGCGGGCGCGAAGGTTTCTCCCGAACACATCGCGGATCTGTACGCGCCGGCCGTGCAGCACCTGATCACTGGTTGAGGGGACCCGGGCGCCGGTCGGGGGGTATGGTCTGGACCCATCGGACGAGGGGGGTCCTTCTCATGTCATTCCGTATCCGCATGCGCGCCACCGCGACGACCGTGGCCGCGGTGGCGGTTCTCGGGGCGCTCCTGGCGGGCTGCTCTGGCACCGACACCTCGCAGGGGGCGGGCGACGACGCACCCGCTGTGGCGCCGTCCGTGAACGCGGCGGCAGCGTCCGAGTCGGCCGAAGCGGAGGCGAACGCGGCGGCGGTCGAGGCCGCCCGGAACAGGCCGGAGGCCGTACGCGACGCCTTCGCCGGTCTCCAGGCCACCCTGAACGACAGCTGCACCCCGGGTTCGGCGAACTGTGCCTACTTCCTGGGCCGGGTCAACGACGAACTGGCGCGCCTGGAGAAGTCGATGAAGTCGGACACCCAGCGGGGCGAGGAACACTTCAAGGAGCCGCTGGCCTGGATCAGCGCCCTGCACAGGACGCTGGACGGTGACACCTCCACGGACAACCTGGAGAAGCACCGCTCCGAACTGCTCGGCACCCGCGACCGCATCAACACCTGGATGCAGGGCCACCCGGAGGACTACCGCTGACGCGTGCAGCCCCGGCGGTCGGCGGGTTCCGGGGTCGGCGCGTCCCCCGGGCCGAAGCCGGCCGCGGGGAACGCACCCCTCACCTCACAGCCCCACCGGGCCCCGGTCACCCGTCACTTGGTGAAGACGAAGTACTTCCAGGCGCCGTGCGTCGTCGAGTTCACGGAGTCCCCGGAACCGTCGTTGATGTACGACGAGCGCACCCGGGCGCGAATGCCGGACTGGCCGGAGTGCCCCAGGTTGACGATGGACTTCCCGCTGGTGCCGAGCTTGAAGTACTCGGTGGCACCGTCGTACCACTTGCCCTGGTAGTAGATCTGGAGCTCAAGGCGCTGGCTGCGGCCCTTGTAGTAGCTCATCGTCGTCGTGGAGATGACGTCGGTGTTCTTGTGGTAGTAGCGGTAGGTCGTGGAGCCGATCCTGCCGGTCTTGTAGTACTTGGACAGCGTCGTGGAGACCTTCACCTTGGCGTACGCCGTGGACGTGACCGTCTTCGGGGCGTAGCGGGCGTCGCCCTTGAACACCGCGGTGACCTTGGTGTCGCGGGTCATGTGGACGGTGGTCGACAGATTGCCCTTGGAATTCACCTTGCCGGTCTTGACCAGCTTCTTCGGCTTGTCCGCACCGAACGGGTCCACCCACAGCTCGACGGTCCGGTTCTTGTACGTGGTGCCGAGGTGCGCGGTGAACGAGACATCGGTGCCGTAGGAGTAGGTCGCCTTGTTGCGGTTCAGGGTCAGCGTGGGGGTGGCACGGGAGACGTTGACGCTGTCCGAGGCGGTTGCCGGGGCGTGCGCGGCGTCACCGGCGTACGTCACCTTGTAGGTGACCTTGCCACCGGCCGGCGGGGTGTCCGTGAAGGAGAACTTTCCACCCGTGCCGAGGGACTTGGTACCGAGCGACTTTCCGTTCGGCGATTCCATGTCGGTGCGGGTGACGGTCAGCGGCGTACCGGCGGGCAGTGCGAGGCCGGAGGTGAGCGTTCCCTTGACGGTGAGGGACTTGGCTCGGGTCGCGGATGCGGGCGCGTCGGCGGTGAGCGTGGTGACGTAGGTGCGCGGCGCGTCGATCGCGTGGAACCGGGTGGAGGTGTTGGACCCGCTGAGCACGAACAACTGCGCGCCGTCGGCCGACCAGTTCATGGAGTGCCCCAACCACGGCATCCACTCGTGCGACAGGTTGCGGACGCTGGCGGGCTGGTCGGCGCCGCCGGTGAACACGTAGGTGTCGCCGATGTCGTCGGTGTCGAGGACCGTGGCCGCCACGGTGCCGTCCGGTGCGACGCTGACCGTCTCCGGCTGGGAGAGGACCGGGTAGGTGCGCACCTCCTCCAGGTCGGAGAGCCGGTACTCGGTGAGAGCCCTGGTTCCGGGCCCCGCCACGACGACCGACTGACCGTCCGGGGTGAGTGCCGCGTCCTTGTAGAAGCCGCCCTTCTCGGCGGAGACGCGGATGACCGGAGTGCCGGAGGAGATGTCGTAGACGACGATCGGGGCGGAGCTGATGTGACCGTCGAGGGCGAGCAGCGTCCCCGGGTTGTCGGGGCCGGCGTAGAGCATCGGCGGGCTGGACCAGTCGTGGCCGGCTGCCAGATCCAGCGTCACCGTCGGGGTTTCGGCGGTCAGGTCGACCGCGCCGAGCCCGGAGTCCCACTGGTCGCCGTATCCGAACCAGAGCTTGCCGTCCGCCCAGGCGAGCCGGGAGGGGATGGTCTTGTCGCCGGTCGGGTACTCGGCGGTCTGCGTGAGCGTCGCCGTGTCGAAGGCGACGATCTTGTCGGCGCCGTAGAGCGCGGCGTACAACGTGCTGGAGTCCGGGCTCAGTTCCAGGTCACGGACCTGGGGGAGGTCGGTGAGCGTGGCGACGGCCTTGCCGGTGTTGTCGGTGACGACGATCCGGTTGTTGGAGCGATCGCTGAAGTACAGCCGCTGGTGGACGCCGTCGACGACGGTGTCGGCCGCGTCGGAGACCGCGATGGGCCTGATGGTGTCGGCCGAAGCCGGTGCGGCGGCGAGCGCCGCGGAGCTGAAGAGGACCGCCAGTGCGGTGGCGGCCGGGAGTGCGCGCAGACGCGCCATGGTTCGAACCCCCCGGAACGAGTGTGAGGCCGACGGGTGCAGAGGGCAGGCGGCAGCTGATGTGCACAACCTGTGCCGCACGCGTGGCGATTGAGGGAAGAATAAGTCATGCCACCGTCAAAGGTGATCATGCCCCCTGGGGGTGCCTGGGACGTCTGCGGCAGCCCCGGGCCGTCACCGCGGACGAGGGTGGCAACGGCCGCACCCGCATCCCCGCTGGACGGCGGTCCGGGAACGCCTCGCCCCCGCGACGGCCTGCGTTACGGCTCCGGTGTGCGGAGGGCCGCAACGGCCTGTGGGCCGTGACGGGGGCGACGGGACGTGTTCCCTTACGGGTGTCAGTTGGCGGGCGCCTGGTAGAGACCCCGGCCGGCGCGGTGTGCGCGGGAGGTGGCGACGAGCCGGTCGAGGGTGCTGCGCACGGTGTTGATGCTGCTGGCGGTCAGCTCACGCCCCAGCGCCTCCGTGACCTCGCGGGCGCGGACCGGGGTGTCGCCGAACGTGGCGAGCACCTTCACGGCCATCTCGGTCAGGCTGCCGCTGTCGTCGGCGGCCGGTGCCGCGGGCGCCGCCTTCTTCGGCGACTGGGCCTTCTTCGGCGCCTTGGCCTTGGCGGACGCGGCGGCCTTGGCCGGAGCAGCGGTCTTCGCGGCCTTGGCGGTCTTGGCCGGGGCGGCCTTGGCGGGGGCGGCCTTCTTGGCCGAGCCACGCTCGCTCTTCGGCTTGGCGGCGGCCTGCTTGCGGCCCTTGGACGCCGGCGCCTTGCGCGCGGCGCGGCGCGCCGGGGCGGCCTTCTCCTGCGGGGCCTCAGCCGGAACGGCGGCGTCGACGGGCTCCTGGGGCTCCTGCGCCTGCTGCGGAATCCGGAGGGCGGCAGCGCTCTCCGTCTCGGCCTTGGCGTCGCCGGCCGGAGCCTCGGCCGCCTCGGCGTCCTCCGCCTCCGTGCCCAGCTGCACAGCGAGGAAAGGGGTGTTGGACAGCGTACGCAGCGCCGTCAGAGCGGTGCGCACCGACTCCAGGCGTGCGGTGACGGTGGCGAGCTCGCCTTCCAGGTCCTGCTGCTGCTGCTCCAGACGCGGGAGTTCCGCCTCCAGCACAGCGGTTGTTGCGTCGATGGTGCCGAGCGTATTGGTCTCGGAGGTCATGTTGTCGCCCTTCTCTTCCGGCCGACCTTCGGCGACCGTTGTGGGGGCAGCGTACGGTGCGGTGTGTTGTGGCCGGAAATCGACCTTCGGTAGGAAAGGTCGGGATCCGTTGCGGTACTGACTTCCAGTCTTCAGAAATTCGGCGCCGCGCGCCCCGTGGACGACTCGCTCAACACTCTTTCGGACGTACGCGGCTTGGCCCGGGCGAAAGCACACCGGCCGCCAGGGACGGTGTGTCCCCGGCGGCCGGTGAGGGCGGCGGCGGGCGCGTGACCGCTGCCGGCCGGGTCGGACGGTCGCGTCAGGCCGTGGTGCAGGCAGCGCCGTTGAGGGTGAACGCGGTCGGTGCGGTGTTCGTGCCGCTCTGGCCGGCGGTGAAGCCGATGGTGACCGAGCCGTTGGCGGCGATCGTGGTGGTGTACGACGCGGGGGCGACGCTGACCGAACCACCGTTCTGGGTGGGGATGCCGCCCCACATGTTGGTGAGGGTCTGGCCGTCGGCGAAGGCGAAGCCCAGCGTCCAGCCGTCGATGGCCGTCGTACCCGTGTTGCGAAGGGTGATCTCGCCCTGGAAGCCGCCCGGCCACTCGCCGACCACGTGGTAGCCGACGGAGCAGCCGACACCGGGCGTGGTGCCGCCCTCGTCCGTGGTCACGTTCACCGTGGCCGAGCGGGCCGACCGGTTCCCGGCCGCGTCGCGTGCGTAGACCGCGAAGGTGTACGCCGTGTCGGCGGTGAGGCCGGTGACGGTCACGGAGTTGGTGGTGGAGGCGGCAACCGTGGTCTCGGTGCTGCCGTCGACCCGGACGACGTCGTAACCGGTGACGGCGACGTTGTCGGTGGCGGCGGTCCAGCTGAGGGTCGCCGAGGTGGCGGTCACGGCGGAGGCGGTGGGCGCGCCGGGCGTGGTCGGGGCCTCGGTGTCGGCCGTGGTGCCGCCGTAGACGGTGGCCTCGCGGGAGGTCTGGGCGATGCCGTTGGCGCCGTGGAAGATGCGCTCACCCCAGGAGCTGAGCTGGGTGGGGTCGAAGTCGATGGTCAGGTCGAGGATCGGGTCGGTGTTGCCGCTCCAGGACCAGGCCAGGTAACCGAGCTTCAACTCCTCGGCGGTGGCCATCATGGTGTCCTCGTCCGGGTCGCCGTACTGGTCGGCGGGGCCGCCGAACTCGCCGATGACGAGCGGCAGTCCGGCGTTCACGAAGGCGTTGAGGTAGTCGGTGACCTTCTGCGCGGTGTTGTAGACGCTGTACATGTGGATCGAGAAGAGCAGGTTGCCGGTGGAGTCGGCGTCGTAGACCGACTGGGCGTTGTCCCGCATGACCCCCTGCCAGTCCTGCCCCCAGTTGGGCGCGTCCACCATGATGGTGTGCTGGAACCCGGCGGTGCGCAGCTTCTGGATCGCGGCGATCGTGGGGGCGGTCCAGCCGGCGGGGTCGGTGTTGCCCCAGGGCTCGTTGCCGATGTTGATGAGGATGTAGTCCTCCTGGCCGTCGAGGACGTCCTTGAGGCTGATCCAGTAGTCGGCGGCGTGGTCGAGCGTGCCGGCTGCGGAATCCTCGCCGTAGCCGGTGGTGTCGTGCACCTCCAGTACGCAGATCAGCCGGTTGGCCTTGCACTGGGCGATGACGGCGGCCACGTCCTCCGCGCTGTTCCTGCTCCAGCGGTAGCCGTCGGAGAGGACCACGCGCACGGTGTTGGCGCCGGTCGCCTTGATGTCGGCCAGCGACTGGGTCTCGCCCGGGTACCAGGTGTGGGCGTGGTTGACCCCGCGCATGACGAAGTCGTTGCCG
Source organism: Streptomyces sp. NPDC052052 (assembly GCF_040680455.1). NCBI lineage: Bacteria > Bacillati > Actinomycetota > Actinomycetes > Kitasatosporales > Streptomycetaceae > Streptomyces > Streptomyces sp. NPDC052052. The sequence continues at coordinate 40,594 of NZ_JBFAWU010000037.1, forward strand.
TTGCCTTCGAGCAGGCGGCCGTTGCTGATGTGGAGGCCGGTTCCGGCGGAGGCGGTCGCTGCCGCTGCGGGCTGTGTCTGCACCCGGGCCTGGGCGGTGGCCGGGGCGAGGAAGCCGAGGGCGAGAAGCCCGAAGACGGCGGTGAGTACGGTCAGGAGGAGGGTGACGGGGGTCGTGCGCGCGGTGCTTCTTGCTGTTCTCACTGCGGCTCCAGGAGGTGGGGGCGACAAGAAGGCTGAGCTTCGGAAGGTGATGGATGGGAGCGCTCCCATATGCGCGCTCCCATCAAGCCATCTAGTCAGGGGCACGTCAATAGATGGCGCACGACCGCCGCGCGGGGAACGTGACGCGCCCCCATGAACTCCGTAACTACCGCACTGACGTGGGGAGTTCGGAGGTACCTGCTCGGTCATCCATCAGCGCAGGCGGGGGCGGCGTTCTAGAGTGGCGCGGTGACGACACAGGTGATTGTGCTCAACGGTGGCTCCAGCTCCGGGAAGTCCGGCATTGTCCGGTGCCTGCAATCCGTGCTGCCGGATCCTTGGCTGGCCTTCGGGGTGGACACGCTGGTCGACGCGATGCCCGCATCCATGCGGGCAACGGACTCGGGCATCGAGTTCGCCCCGGACGGCGAGGTGGTGGTCGGTGCCGAGTTCCGCAGGCTGGAGGCGGCGTGGATCGAGGGGATTGCCTCGATGGGCCGCGCGGGAGCCAGGATCGTCGTCGACGAGGTCTTCCTCGGCGGAGCGGCCTCCCAGCAGCGGTGGCAGAAGGCGCTCGTGGGATTGCAGGTGTTGTGGGTCGGCGTCCGCTGCGACAGCGCGGTTGCCGCGGCCCGTGAGATCGCGCGCGGCGACCGGGTCACGGGCATGGCGGCGGCACAGGCGGAGGTGGTCCACCACGGCGTGGTCTACGACCTGGAGGTCGACACGACACGCAGAGAGTCCCTGGACTGCGCGCGGATCATCGCCGACCACATCACGCGAGGCGTCACGTGATGCGTCATGTGGCGCACGGGGATTCGGTCACAGGGGCTGCCGTCGCAGCGGGTGCAGTCCTACGGGGTCGCGCTCGCCACCACCGGCCACGGCACTACACCCGCCCGTCGAGCTCCAGCTCGCCGACGACCTCGTCACCGCTCGTCTCGCCGGTCAGCTGGAACCCCAGCTTGAGATAGAACTTCTCGGGTCCGTGCGCCCCGGGAACCCAGGTCACGGTCGTACGGCTCTGCCCCCGTCGCCGTATCTCCTCGCACACCGCTTCCACGGCGAAACGGCCGTATCCGCGCCCCTGTTCATCGGCCGCGATGTTCAGTCGCCAGAGTCCGGAGCGGAGCCGGTCATCCGGACGGTCCGGAGAGAACTGGACGTCGAAGAAGGCCATGACGAAGCCCACCAGCCGCTCACCGTCGAAGATCAAGCGGGGCCAGGCCACCTCGGGTGCGGCGTACGCCTGTGCCAACGACCAGGCGACCGGCTTCACGAGCCCTTCCTGGTCGGGGCGTACGTTCAGGAGGCAGGCGGCCTCGACATTGTCGGACGTGACCTTTTCGAGGCGCAGCGAGAAAGACATCCCGGCAATCTACCGAGCGTGCCGGGAGCCTGCCGAGAATAAGCGCCGCCCCCCGATTCGGGGTGCCTCCGGTCCTGCCGGTCCCGCACCTGGCAGGCTCCTCGAACCGACCCAGGTGGTGTGCGCCCTCGGAGGGCGGACGGCCCTGCCGCGCCGCCCGCCGAGGGCGCGGCTCAGCCGCAGTAGCTCCAGGTGCCGCTGACGTAGTCCAGATTGTCCGAGGACATGTAGCCGATCTCGTCTACGGTGTCCCCCGCGACCCTCCCCAGGAACCACAGCACACCCGAGTCCGGGTTTCTGGCCCCGCACCACACGTAGAAAATTTTGCCCTCTGCCACTGAGCGGAGGTTGCCGCAGACTGAGCCGACGCCGTCCTTCAGGTTGTACGTGCCGTTCATCTTTGTCTTGAGGGAGGAGTTGTTCGTCTTGTCCGTGCTCCAGCAGGTTGCGGTCGCTGCCGCCTGCGCCGTGGTTGCCGTGGCGATGCTGGACCCGCCTGCCAGGAGCGCGGTGGCCGCGAGCACGACCCCGGCCTTGTGCTTGATTCGCTGCATTCCCATGGTGACTCCTTCGTCCTGAGATCCGTGGCCGTCTTCTGGCGGGTGAAACGGGCGAGGCCCGGCTCGCAGTCGACCGGGAGCACCACACACGGATCACCCATGCCGGGCATGTCATGTCCACCCCGGCCGCGTTCCGGGATGACTCTCCCCGAGGGAGGGGCGGAAGTCGTTGACGGTCCGCGCAGGGTCCTTGGCGCTGAGTGCACTACGTCGAGCGCTGAGCCTGCTCCCGGTAGTCCCGCGGCGGCATTCCGTGGGCGGCGCGGAACGCGCGGCTGAACTCGGCTGGGTGCCGGAAACCCCACCGGGCTGCCACGCTGTGGAGCGGCTGCTGACACAGCAGGGGGTCGGTCAGGTCCCGCCGACATCGCTCAAGTCTGCGGTGGCGGATCCAGGCGGACACGGTGGTACCGCGCTGCTGGAACAACAGGTGCAGGTATCGCACGGAGATGTGATGGGCGGCGGCGATCGTGGCGGGCGACAACTGCGGATCGCCCAGGTTGCGTTCGATGAAGGAGTGGATGCCGACCAGCAGGGCCTGCTGACGGTTTTCCGGGGGAACGGTGCCGGCTGCGTCCACGTGCTGCGCCAGGAACGCGGTGACCAGGTCAAGGGTGACCGCCCCCAGGCGGACGGCGTCTTGCGGCCCCAGGCCGGCGGACTCGGCGGCCAGGCGAGTGAGGAACTGGGACAGCAACGCCCCCACGCCTGCGTCTGCCGGCAGCGGTGTCGCCAGGAGGCGGTCGACCTTCGCCTCCGGAAGAGGAAGTGCCGCACGGGGCACGTTCACGATGATTCCTTCGACGGCGCCCCCGTGCCCGGGGAAGACCTGGGCGTCGGCCGGATGGGAGCTGTCGTACAGCAGCAGGTCACCGGCCCCCACCGACGCGTCACGACCGCCTTGGGAGAGGGTCTGCCCGCCCGTCAGCGTCAGGGACAGGTGATACAGCTCGGGGTCGGAACGGCGGATCAGGGCCGGTGTGCGAAGGGAGCGCAACGACGGGTAGGACAGCACTGACGCCTGCGTGACCCCAAGCTCCAACAGGCGGAGACCGGCCCGGAAGTCATCGGCGTGTTCGCTGGTGATCGTCATGGGCGTAAGCGCCCGCGAGGTCAGCTCCCGCCACCACTCAAGCCGATCGCCGACCGGTAACTCATCGCTGCGGAAAACGGTTTCGATCACCTGACATCCCCCATATCGCCATGATCACGTCGAATTCGCGGAACGCACCCGATGTCGAGCCTGTCGGACAGTGAGGCTCACCTCGCGCTTTCGCGAGGTGACCTGTCCAAGGCTGATTACACATGCGAGACGCGCTCCTGGCCCGAAGCGCAAGGACTGTGGAGGGTCCAGACCGTTCCGTGGAAAGAAGCACTTCTCAGGCGAAACGAGCGAAACGACGTATGCCGAAGGTCTCTGCATCCAAGGGTGCCGGGCGGCATCCAAGAACAGGAGCAGGCACCCGACAGAGTGTCCGCATGCAAGCAGGAGTCACAGGGGGAGCTTCAACGCCTGGTCAGAGTTGGGCGTGGACACTCGGGCCGGGTCGTGTCTCATTCGTTCCCCGCACCGCTGCCGTGCGAGGCGGCCTCGGCCATGCGGGCTGTGGTGCTGGCGCCATCCAACGCCTCACGGATGATGTCGGCGTGCCCGCTGTGGTGGGCGATCTCGCGGAATACATGCAACAGCACGTGGCGAACGGTCCACGTGATCGGCTCCGGCGGAGACCAGGGGTAGCGGGGGAGTGTCACCACACGGTCGAGGTCGGGCTCCTGCTGCACCGTCCGGTCGAACTCCGCAGCCGCCGCGTGGAATGAGTCGAGCAGCCCGGTCAGGGTCTCGCCCTCGGTCATCCGGCTGCCGTCCGGGTCCAGATCTGCCCAGCGGACCTCGCTCGGGGCGGTACCGTCGACCACCGCGAGCCATGTCCGTTGGACGGTGCAGAGATGTTTGACGAGGCCACCGAGTGTCAACTCGCTGACGGTGGTGCGGATACGGGCCTGCGGCTCACTGACGCCGGTGACGGTGTAGAGAAAGTTGGTGCGCTGATCGGCTACGAGCGCGAGCAGGTCCTCGCGTTCCCCGGCCTGTGAAGCGGCGGTGGACGTAGGGCCCATGAACGTGGCCTCCTGCGCTATGGGTGGGGTGCCACTCTAGGAGCCGGAGCTCACCGCGTTGCGTCAAACGGCCAGGTTCAGTGTCAGGTGCGTACGGGGTGATTCCTCGGCGAGAAGCTCCGGACCACGGCGAGGCCCATGCGCCCCGAGCCCGTTGTGACGTAGACGTCCGCGTTCCTTGCCGCGGGCGGGTGCGTCGATGGCGTCCCACCCCAGGCGGCTCCGGCTCGGTTCATCGTCATGGCGCGAGGCGTGGCCGCGATCGACCCATGGCAGGCATCCGACCTCTCCCGCAGGGACCAGGTATGCCAAATCGCCCGTATCGGTGTATCGGCCAGGTTTCCGGTCTCAATCGTTACCTGGGACTGATACGGCAACTGGTGCGTAATCAGACATACGTTGCCAGAGGGAAATTGACGGGCGCATGGCGGTAGCAGGAGGGTGGCTTCAACCCCCCCACGGTAGTCCTTTCCTTCAATCGTTGGATTGCCCATGCGTACAGTTGCTTCCGCAAGCACGTTCGCGGCCGCCGTCACTGCGGCCCTTCTGCTTGCCCCTACGGCACACGCCACCCCTGCTGGTGACAACGGCACCGTGAAGATCCATGACGCCGCGACCGGCGAGGAACTTCGTAAGAACGAGCCTCACGTGTGCACCTTCTATCTCGACGCCTTCGGTTTCGATGCCGGCCAGCAGGTCGACTGGCACATCGAAACCTGGGCCCCGTCCGCCGGAGTCAAGGGCGAAACCGTCAAGTCCGGTTCGCTGGAACTCGACTCCGACGGACACCGCCGCTCGGAGGATCAGTCCCTGTCCGACGGCCACTACAAGTTGTTCTGGAACTTCGACGGCGAGAAGGGCAAGGCCAAGCACAAGGTCTTCTGGGTCGACTGCGAAGACGAGAACCCGGAGAACCCCGGCACTCCGGAGAACCCGGGCACGCCGGAGACTCCCGGTACCCCGGAGACTCCCGGTACCCCCGAGAACCCGGGCACCCCGGAGACTCCCGGCACCCCGGAGAACCCCGGCACCTCCGAGACCCCGGGCAGCTCCGAGACTCCCGGCACCCCGGGGCAGTCGACCGGCACCCCCACGTCGTCGACCTCTGAGGGTGCGGCCCCGTCCGCGGACGCCGCGTCTCCCGCGTCCTCGCAGAGTGGCGACCTCGCCTCGACCGGCACCGGCGCACCCGTCGGCCTGCTGTCCGCAGCGGCCGCCGTGCTCGTCGCGGCCGGCGCCTTCCTGGTGATCCGTCGCCGCAAGGCTCAGCAGCACTGACGTAGCGAAACCCTGGTGCCCCCGTACCCGTCATCAGTGACGGGTACGGGGGCACCGTGCTGCCCGGCCGACCGCCACCCTTGCGCGCGCGAGACGTGAAATCCCGTTCACATGGTGGGAGATGGCGGCGATGCGGTACGGTGACGACGTCATCACGCTCTGTGTGTACACGCACGCATGGAGCAGCCCCCGGCGGTGCGCCAACACCAATCCGAGGGCCTACACCACCAGTGGAATGGAGCCACCGGGAATGATGCGTCATGCTATCGCGCCCTCCAGGCGCTACACCAAGGCGTCACACGACGTCGTACGCCATCCGCGTCTGAACAGCGACGCGAAGATCCTGATCCTGTACGTCCAGGGCCTCCCCGAGGACGACATGTACAAGCCGTTGAGTGAACTCGCCCAGAAAGTGGGCATCAAGGGCCGCGCCTACCAGAAGGCGAAGCAACAACTCATCCAGCACGGCTATGTGCACGAGTGGCGAGGCCAGGGCCCCGGAGGCCACTGGTTCACCGATCAACTCGTCGCGAACAGCCCCCTGACGACCGAGCAAGCGGGACACCTGCGCCAGGACTCGCCCACCCTCGCCCCCACCCCGCCACCGAGTACGCACTCTCCGACCGTCGGTGAACCGACTCCCCGGACGGTCGGTGACTATCAACCGTTAGAAGACCACAGTGATAAGACCACTCCCCACCCACCCTCCGAACCGCAGCCCGCGGCCACGACCGCCGATCCGGCCCAACTGGTCCGCGCGGAACGGCTCCTGCTCTCCCTGCGCCACTCCCGCCGCGAACTCCACCTGGGCGTGAGCGAGGCCCGCGCACTGGCCGTGGAGGCCGTCAAGTGGCTGGAGCACGGCCTGAGCGAGTCCGACCTGCGCCAGGCCCTCCTCGCCGAACGCCCGGAAGGCGGCGTGCGCTCAGCCGTCGGCTTCCTGCGCTACCGCCTCATCCAGAAACTCCCCGAACCGCAGCCCCTGCCCGGACCCGACGGCCCCTCGCTCGTCCGCGAACTCCAGGAGTGCGAGGGCCCGGGCGAGAAACACGTCTTCCGCCCCCTGGCCGACGAGACGGAATGCCCCCCGTGCCGCAGGTCCGCCGCACACACCGCCCACCGCGGCGCCCCCGCACCGGATCCCGGCCGCGTCCCCTGGCGGGAACGGTTCGCACGGATCAACGGGGCGCAGACGGCTCTGGTGGGTGAGGGGTGACCTCACTCGCGGCCGGCACCAACTGTTCGGAGCACGGGCTTAGTTGGATCACCACTCTCCGGTGTTCACCACGGGCACGGACTGCCGCAGGCTCCGTATGAACTCCAACCAGGTGTTTCGTTGGAGCTCCATCCGGGGCCCCCGGGGTCGCTTCGAGTCGCGCACCCCGATGGCGCCGGCCAGGGCGGTTACCTCGACACACTCGGTACCGCTGCCGCCGCTGTACGACGACTTGATCCAGTGCAGCTGTTCCTGGTCCATCAAAGCTCCCCACAGACCCGACGCAGGAGCGCGGCAGACAGGTCGATATCCAACGCCTGCGCACGCAGGTACTCGAACGCCAATTTATAGCGCGCGAGTTCCTGCGGCTTCTCCATGAAGAGCCCACCGCCGATGATGTCCACGTACACGACGTCGAGTTCGGGGGCGGGGCCGCCAAGCATGACGAAACTGCCCACCGCTGCGGCATGGGCGCCTGATTCGAACGGCAGTATCTGAACGGTGATATGGGGCAGGGCGGCCTGCGCGCAGAGATGCTCCAACTGCTCGCGCATGACAGCGCGGCCACCCACGATGCGCCGGATGACTGCTTCGTCAATCACCGCCCAGATGTGCGGAGGCTCGGTGCGCGCGAGTAGTTCCTGCCGTTTCATGCGGATGTCAACCATGTGGCGGATCTCTTGGTCGGTGCACCGCATCTCTGAGGCGCGATGCACCGCTTCTGCGTACGCGCGTGTCTGGAGCAGGCCAGGCACGTACATGCAGGCGTAGTGGTCCTGGCTGACCACTTCGTTTTCGAGAGTCAGCATGAGGTTCATCGACTCTGGGATGGGGTCCGCGAGCGAGCGCCACCAGCCCTGAATCCGCGCGCCCTTGGCCAACTCGATCAGCGAAGCACGTTCCTGATCCGAGGCGCCATACTCACGGCAGAGGGCATCGACGGCTGGCCACTTGACCGTGCCATCCTTCGTTTCGTAGCGGCTCAAGGTTGCTTTGGAGATGCCCACTCGCGTCCCAGCCTCTTCCAGCGTGAGTCCCTTGTTTTCGCGGAGGCGGCGTAGATCAGCGCCGAGTTGGCGTCTACGGGTGGTTGGTCCGACTGGCATGGATGCGGTCCTTCAGGTTGATCCTCACGAGCGTGCACGGTGCGGGGTGCATCGAGCAAGACAGCGCACTCCGGGGGCGCGCGTCGGGCTGTGTGCTCCCAGCGCTTCCTCATGAGAGTTCCATTTTGAGAGTTTCACTGCCACTGTAAGTGAGGAAGTGGACGCATGTAGTGATCGTCTGGTGGTGGAGGAGTGGTCGGATTGGATGGGTGTCGTTTCAGCGTGGACAGAAAGCCTTGGGATCGCGCGTTTCTGGCAGAAGCAGAGGAGCTCGCCGGTCTGCGACGAGTGATGCGGTTGCGCCTGGAGCTCTGGGGATTGCCAGAAGTCGTCTACGCGGCACAGGTCTGCGTAACGGAGCTGGTCGCAAACGTGATCAAGCATGTAGGGCCCGGCACCCCGTCGTGTCTCGCCGTGTCCATGAACGGAGACCGGCTTCGCATCGAGGTAAGTGATCCCGACGTCCAGGCCCTCCCTACGCTCCTCACGGCAGCGGGGGAGAGCGCGGCGGGGCGGGGTATGACCCTTGTGGACGGTATCGCCGATCGCTGGGGTGTCATCCTGCGCGGTGACTCCAAGGTCACCTGGTGTGAGATGGCCACCGGCCTCCGGTCATCAAACGATCACGTTGATGGGCCGCAAGTCGCGAAGGCAGAAGCGCTGTTGGGGCTTTGCGGGCTTGGCAGCATCTCGGCAGACTCTCGTCGTGAACGGCTGAGCCTGGCCTTGGGGAGGGAGGTGGCGATCGATCTCATCGTCGACCTTCTCCATTGGTTTCGTGCGCACGGCTGCGATCCGGATGAGGCCCTCGAATGCGCACAAACGCACTTCGATGCCCAGGTGGCCGATACGGCGTGAATTGACCTATGCCGGGGCATTGTCAACATCGTTGAAGAGTTGTGTGACTTGGAAGCGGGCTGCGATGGGACGGATACGTCCAACCTGTGGTGCCTGGTGTGCGCCGCACAGCGTTGCGGCCCCACCGGCGGTGCTCGCAGCCCGAGGCGCCGGAGGACTCGGACAGTCGTCGATTTTAGGTCAAGCGCCGGACAGATTAGGCCACTTAGCTGCGCGGGGCGACTGGAGGGCTCGAAGGAGTTCGAGTGGCCGGAAGTATGTTCGCATGGCTGCGTACAGAGCTTTCTTCGGGCATGTGGATGAGTACCTTCCGGGCGCACATTTTGGATCCCGGCAAGCTGTCAAAGATGCCAAACTTCACAAAGAGCGCGAGGCGGGCATCTCGTGGGGACTTGACGCCAACGGGGAGAGGGCTGCCGATGCCATCGTGCTGAATCAGGGCTATGAAGATGATCTCGATGGGTGGGACGAGGTCATTTATACAGGTGCGGGTGGTCGAGATCGCAACACTAGTCGGCAGATAGAGGATCAGAATTGGGAGAACCGTGGGAACGCGGGTCTCCGGAGGAGTCGGATATCGGGCAACCCTATACGGGTCATCCGCGGCAGTGAAGGTGAGCGAGATTATTCGCCCGTAAGCGGATACCGGTATGACGGTCTCTACCAGATTGTCGAAGAGTGGACCGAGGTCGGTAAGGCAGGCTTCCGGATCTGTCGGTTTAGGCTGCGCCGCCTCCCAGCTGGAATGCAGGAACTGACATCCCTTGAGCAGCAGGTTCGAGACATTCTTGACGGCCGCGATCAAGGCGGCGCTGATGAGAACAGCGCTGACGTTCCCGAAATGACTACCCAGCGACGGAAGTCCACGGTTGAACGTATCGTCCGCGACACAGCTGTCGTACGCCGGGTCAAGCGATGGCATGCGTACACGTGCCAGATCTGTGCTCAGTCGTTGACGGTTGGGGCTGGGGGTGAGAGCTATGCCGAGGGGGCTCACATACAAGCGCTTGGGGGCTTGGTTGGGGGCCCTGATGTCGAAGGGAATGTGCTGTGTCTATGCCCCAACTGCCATGTGCGACTTGATCGCGGCGCCGTCTATCTGACCGATGACTTCCACGTTGTGGATCGCTACGCGAAAGGTCTGAACTCGCGAATGCTTCCGTTGAGAGTGGTGGAACAGCACCGCATTGGAAAACGCTTTCTGCAAGCGCATCGCCGCTTCTGGCGTATAAGCGATCTGGATCGCTAACCTGCGGCAATCGCTGAATATATCCATACGTCAGCAGGGATCTCATGACCAGGTTCCAGGCAATGCCCATGGGCTTTCCGTCTTGGTGCTCTTCTTCTCGCGGGTCTGGTAACGGATGCTGGTGGGTATGTCTCGGAGATCTGCTTCGGGGCTTGCGATGACTCACTCATTGTCCTAGCCGCTTCGCCTTGCTATCTACGAAGAACGGCTTGGCGATCTCCTTAATGATCTCGCCGCGTCGAATTCTACGTGCGCGCTCATTGCTGCCGGAGATCACGTCAACTCGATACTGCTCGGCGCTCTCCTTGTACGTTTTTGGTGAGATCCCTGCTGAGATTCCATCCACCTCGGCGTAGAAGGAAGCTAGGGCTGCACCCAATCCGGAGATGTCGGTGCAGCCGTTCGGGCCGAACCCGACGATCTCAACGAGTAGTGTGAATAGATCGTTCTTCTGCCAGATGCGACTCTTGCTGTCAACGTTAAACTTCTCGATCAACTCGGCAGCGGCAGCGATATCACCCTTCACTTCTTCGGATTCGGGGAATTCGCTATTGTACTGCTCCAGGTATTCCTCGTGCTCGGTGTCGCGACTGAAATATCCAGAGATGAGCGTGATGATCAGAGTGAGGCACCACTTGATGTCGTTCATTCGGCGAATATCGGCCGCATTGAAGACGCGGTGATTATCGAAGAATGACCATTCGCTAACATCCTGCGCTGCACGTTTGAGTGCCCCATCAAAGCGGGCGTTATTTACCTCCATGGCGTTCAAGGCGTAGTTTGTCGCGTTCATTCGGTAGAAGACCTGACGAACCTCTTGATCGCTTAGTTCGCCGAGATCTCTAACAACCACGTCGTAGTTGAGGAAGTCGAGCTTTTCCTTGTCCTCGAGCTCTTCGTAGGGTGTGAGGGAGCCGATGGGAAGCTCCGAGGAGCCCGTAAAATACTGATAAAGAGTAGTAATTCTCTGTTGCCCGTCAACGAGCTGCTGACTTCCCGCACCAGTCGTCAGGTCGACGTGTCCGTCACAGAGGAAGATCTCCGGGAATGGGAGGCCTTCTAGGACCGTTCTGATGAATTCCTGCTTGTTTTTAGTTGTCCAAACTAGTCGGCGTTGAAAGTCTGGTTGCAGAACCAGGCTGCCCTCTCCTATCGCAGTCAGGAGTTGACGTACCTTCTTGTTGGTCGCGGTAGTCTTCACAGTCGATCGTTCTCCTGGCAGGCGGACACGGATCGAGCTTGGTAACTTTCGAGAGATTCCATTTCGCTCCAAACGGCAAATGTCACCTTATAGGGGCCAGCGGCTCGAACGCGTTGAAGAGTGCGCCCCAACTCCCAAAGTTTTTTCTGGGTGGGTATAAGGGGGGATACTGGAAGGTCGGTCAAGTGGATTGACCCCCAAAAGTGCCGAATTTTGAACATGTCCTCAAAATTCTTCTTCCAGAGGCCCTTGGAGTCCTTGAAATTGCGCACCTCCCGCCAAAGGTCTGTGTAAATTTTTGGCGAAACCACGGCAATGTCGACATCTGAAGTGTCGCTAAAGGATCGGAAGCGGGCGTGTGGCTTTATACTGAACCCTAGTTTCGCCGATCCCACTGTGTACACGTCGCGGTTAGGGTGAATGTCTAGCGAATCGGCTACTGTCTCGCGAAGTGCAGCGTGCGTGCCTCGGTCGATTGCCACGCAAGGTCCGTGCGTAATGAACTCACGAACAATTCTCAGCGGGTCGTCATACCGCTTGAGTCCTTCTTGGAAGTCGGCAAGTGAACTCGCAATGGCATCGTCAAGTCCACTCTCGGTCGCAGTCTTCAAATGCCCCCCTCGGCAACGCATGGCAACCGCCTAGCTAGTGAAGACTCCTCCGTCTCCACTTCACTACTACGTCCTACTGACGGCCAAGGGTCAAGCCGAGTGTTGTCTCGAGGGATCGAGGCTGACGCTAGGTCTCACACGGTCGAGCAAGCCAAAGGCCGTCCTGAGTCTCTCACGCGACCGGGGTGAAGGTGCTGAGACCGGCGGCACTCAACGTCTGGTAAGTACAGAAACCGGTGCCGCTTCATATGTAAAGTCGTTGGGGATGACCGATTCCCTATTTATCGTCACCTACGCGTGCAGGTCTACCAAGTCAGGTCGACTTGCGTGATTCCTCCCGCGACTTGGAGCGGTCCTTGCTATTCACCCTGGGCCACGCAGAGTCTGTCCAAGTCTCGTAGGTATCCCCGCCCCGGGCGCCCGCTCAGCAGCACCTCCTCGTCGGTGGCAACGAAACCGGCCCGGGTCAGCACCGTTTGGGAGGCCGGGTTGTCGAGGGTGGTCGCGGCGCGCAGGGCGGTCAGGCCGTACTCCTCGGCGGCCAGGACGCACAGGCGGCGGACGGTCGCTGTGGCCAGGCCGCGGCCGGTGGCCTTCTCGGCGACGCGGTAGCCGAGGTCGGCGGCACCGTTGGCGACGTCCACCAGGTTGAACCGGCCCAACACCTCACCCATGCCGTCCACCAGTAGATGGAAGTGGCAGATACCGGCGGCCTGTTCGGCGATCCGGGCGGCGTGCTGTACGTCGAACTGGGCGAAGTAGTCGTCGCCCCGATCCGGTACCGAAGCGGCGAAGAAGGCACGGTTCTCCCGCTCGAAGGCGAGCACGGCCGGGGCGTGGTCGGGGCGGAGGCGCTGGAGGTCGGGCATGGCAGAACCATACGGTCGCCTGGCGGGCGAAGGAGGCTGACAGCATGCCGGTCGACCGATCGGGTTGGGGCGCGCCCCTGTCCCGTATCGGCTGGGGTCACGGTGGTGGCGTGTGGTGTCGGCGGAGGTGGGCGCGGCTCCGGATGCCCGTTCGTGCAAGGGGTGGTGACCGGAGAGGCAGCCCGTCCCCCTCTTCCGGCTTCTTCTCTTCCACCGTTCCTCCCGAGCTTCGTATCGTCCCTCTTGGTGCGCGGGCTGACACAGCTGAGAAGCGGTAGCGGCAACGGGAGGGCGCATGAAGGCGGTTCCGGAGAAGGACGCTGCCCCTGCGACCGACCGCCGGGGGAACCCTCATCGTGACGATGTGAACGTCACGGACGGCGCGGCGCGGTTACGGCCGACTGACCCTCATCGTCCGCCTGGTGCTCGTTCCGTACCCGGTGCGCGTGATCTGCAGCGGTTGCAGCGTGTGGCGGGGAATGCGGCGGTGTCGCGTCTGGTGGCGCAGCGGTATACGGCTCCGGTGAAGCCTTCTGCGGCGCAGGCGGCGGGGTTCCGCAAGGTGAAGGCGGACGTGGCGGCGAAGCGGACCAGGATGGCTGTCCATGTTCCTGCCGCGTCCGAGTCGAAGTCGGCGCAGGATGCGGCAGTGGCGCCGCCGGATGACAAGGAGGCGCAGGGCAAGGCGGCGAACGCGGAGAAGATGAATGCGGCGAAGCCGGGTGAGTTCAACAAGCAGGCGTTCATCGATGCGGTGAACAAGGCGATCGATGCGCAGGCGCCGAAGAACCTGAATGACGCGGACAAGTTCTCCAAGTCCGGCAAGGCCGACACGATCAAGTCGGAGGTGGACGGGAAGGTCAAGGACGGCAAGGAGTCCTCGGCCAAGGACATCGATACGGCGACGAAGGCCCCGCCGGACACGTCGGCGGCCAAGGACAAGCCGGTCACCCCGATGGTCCCGGACCAGCCCCCGGCCAACCCGGGTGCCCCGTCCGCGGCGGACGCGATCCCCGAGAAGCAGCCGGCCGCGGTGACGGACTTCTCCGAGGGTCCTGCTGCGAACGACCAGGCGATGGCGGATGCGGAGGTCACCGAGGAGCAGCTCGCCCAGGGCAACGAGCCGGAGTTCGATCAGGCCCTGTCCGCGAAGAAGACCGCCGAGACCGATTCCGTGAAGGCCCCGGCCAAGGGCCGGGCGGCCGAGAACCAGCAGCTGAACACGGCCAAGGTCGGGGCGGCGGCATCCGGTGCGCAGGCGATGAACGCACTGACCGCGACCCGTGCTTCGGCGGGCAAGCAGGTCGACGGGGGCAAGGGCGAGACGAAGTCGAAGGACGAGAAACGGCGGGCCGAGGCCACCGCGAGACTCCAGAAGGTCTACGACTCCACGAAGAAGGACGTCGAGGAGACCCTGTCCGGCCTGGACAAGAAGGTCGA
>NZ_JBFAWU010000038.1:0-49538 GCF_040680455.1 Streptomyces sp. NPDC052052
GACGGCGGCGACAGCCTTGAGCTGCTCGACGACCTCTTCCTCGTAGGTGTTCGGGACGAGGATGAGGTCGGGATCGAGATTGGCGATCTTCTCGGCCACTCGGCCGGGAGGCCCGCGGCCTCGTCACCCGGTGGGCCCGGGCCCCGGGCCCGCCCGGCGCACTCGCCGGCCCGCGACCGGTGGCCGCCCGGCCGGGCCCCGCGATCAGTCCTGCTCCACCACCGCGGTGATCAGCACCGCGACCGAAGGGTGCCCCTCCACCGCCTCCGCCACCGCGCCGCGCACCGCACGTGCCACGTCCAGGGCCCGGTGGCCCGCGTCCGTCGCCAGTTCGATCCGCACACGGCCAGGACCCGTGTGCACCGCACTGCCCAGCACCCGGGTCAGCGCCACGACACCCGGAACACCCGCGGCGGCCGTCCCCGCCGCTCCCTGCGGCCTCGCCGGGTGCACGTCGGCCGGTGCGGTGACCTGCCGTTCGGGTGGTTCGTCCAGCAGCTCCGTCACCCGGAGATCCGCCTCCGCGACCACCAGGCCCAGACGGTGCGCGGCCGCCGTCAGCAGCGCCGAGCGCAGTGTCTCCGCCGCGGCGGGCAGCGGCTGGTCGGACATGGCCGACATGGTCGCCTCGATCCGCAGCGGCCCCGGCGGAAGAGCGCTCGGCGGCGGCTCCACCACCGCCTCCGGTGCCCTGTCCGGATCGGCCACGGAGATCCTGAGGTCCCCGAGCACCGGCCCGGGACCGGGCCCGCCCGTCGCGTCGCGCAGCACCCCGGCCGCGGCGCGCTCGGAGATCCAGGCCCCGTCCGCCGGACCACCCAGGGGGAGGAGCCGGCCGAGGCCGAGCCGCTGCCGAACCGCTGCCGTCCATCCCTCGGCCCTGTCCGGGCCGTCAGCCGTCGTCATCTCCCCAGCCTGCCGCATCCACGGCGCGAGACGGGGCAAGCGCACTTAATGTGGGCAAGGAGGTCCCAACCTGCCCCGAAGGGAAGTGCGGCGATGACCGAAACCCCACAGCGGAACCGTCCCGAGCACCCCGACAAGGAATCCGGTGCGCTCACCAGGCGCGGCGGGGGAGACCCCGGCTCCCGTGGCCGTACGACCATCGCCGACGGCGTGGTCGAGAAGATCGCGGGCATGGCGGCCCGTGACGTGGTCGGTGTCCATGCCATGGGCAGCGGCTTCGCCCGTACCTTCGGCGCGGTGCGGGAACGGGTCCCGGGCGGCGGGAAGTCCGTCACCCGGGGAGTCAAGGCAGAGGTCGGTGAATCGCAGACCGCCCTCGACCTGGAGATCGTCGTCGACTACGGAGTGTCGATCTCCGATGTCGCCCGGGACGTACGGGAGAACGTCATCGCGGCGGTCGAGCGGATGACAGGCCTCGAAGTCGTCGAGGTCAACATCGCGGTCAGCGACGTGAAGTTGCCCGACGAGGAGGACGAAGAGCCCGAGCCCCGTCTTCAGTAGTCCTTCGGCGCACGGCAGTTGAGGAGCGCACGATGAACATGGCTGTGGTCGGCATGATCGCCGGCATGGCACTCGGATTCGCCGGTTACTTCGGCGGATTCGGGGCCTTTCTGCTGGTGGCGGCATTGGGAGCGGTCGGCTTCGTCGCCGGTCGCTTCCTGGAGGGCGACCTGGAACCCGGCGACTTCTTCCGGAGCCGCGAACGCGGCGAACGACGGCGGTGACGGCGTTGTCGGGGGTGAGCGGGCGGGTGCCCGCCGGCGAGCGCGGGCAGACCCGGATCGCCGACCGGGTGGTGGCGAAGATCGCCGCGCAGGCGGCGAAGGAGGCGGTCGACGATCCACCGAAGGAAGGCGCATCGCCGCGCGCCACGGTCACGGTGCACCGTGAGACCGCCCGGGTGCGGGTGAGCCTGGAGCTCGGATACCCCTGCGACATCGGGCGCCAGTGCGGCGGGGTGCGTCGGCATGTCGTCGAACGGGTAAAGGCGTTGGCGGGGATGGAGGTCCCCGAGGTGGCCGTACAGGTCGAGCGCCTGCATCCGTCGGGAGCGAGCATCGCGGCACAGGGGAGGATCCGATGACCGAGCCCCACGAACCGGAACACCTCACACAGCGGCTGCCCACGGTCCGGCCGGTCGAGGAGGGCGATGTCCTCGAACTCGACCAGTCCGCCTCGTCCGCCGCCTACGACCCGGTGCACACCCAGCAGGACGGCGACGGCAGGGCGCCCAGGTTCTGGTCCCCGCGCCGCATCCCCGCGGCGCTGCTCGCCCTGGTCACCGCCGCCGGTTCCGGTCTGCTGCTCTACGACATCGCGGCGGTACGGGCCGGTCATCCGGCGATGCGGTGGCGCCGCACACTGGCCGACGAACTCGCCGGCCGGCCGCTGGACGACGTCCTGGTGCGGGTGGGCGCGGCGGTGGCCGTACTGATCGGCCTGTGGCTGCTCGTCCTCGCCGTCACCCCAGGACTCCGCGCCCTGCTGCCGATGCGCCGTGACCGCCCCGGTGTACGGGCCGGACTCGACCGGGCCGCGGCCGCGCTGGTCCTGCGGGACCGGGCCATCGAGGTGTCGGGCGTGCAGTCGGTCCGGGTCCGGATGGGCCGCCGCAGGGCCACGGTGCGCGCGGTCTCGCACTTCCGTGAACTCGACGACGTGCGCGCCGATCTGGACACCGCGCTCGGGGCCGGCATCAAGGAGCTGGGCCTGGCCAGAGCGCCGAGCCTGTCCGTGCAGGTCCGCCGTCCCGTGAAGAAGGGGTGAGCCCGATGCTCAGAACCGTCAACCGGGTCCTGCTCGGTCTGGCCGGACTGGTGCTGATCTGCGTCGGCGGTGCGGCGCTCGCCGCCGGACTCGGCCTCTCCGTGCCGTCCTGGTGGCCCTGGTACGGCAAGGGCGACGTGCTGCTCAGCGAGGCCGCCCGGGAGCGCTGGCGCGGTGAGGGCTGGTGGTGGCCGACGGTGATCGCGGCCCTCGCCGTCGTGGTGGTCCTCGCCCTGTGGTGGCTGCTGGCCCAGCTGCGACGCGCCCGCCTCGCCGAGGTGCTGGTGGACAGCGGCGACGGCGAGGGCGCGCTGCTGCGGGGCCGGGCCCTGGAGGGGGTGCTCGCCGACGAGGCCGGGACCCTGGACGGGGTGGCCCGTGCCCAGGTCCGCCTGACCGGCCGCCGCAGTACGCCGCACGCCCGGATCCGCCTGCGGATGGAGCCGCACGCGGCGCCGGCCGAGACGCTCGGCCGCCTCACCGACCAGGCGCTGGCCCATGCGCGGGATTCGGCGGGGCTGGCCGAGCTGCCGGCCGAGGTGCGGATGAAGGAGGTCAAGCACCGGGCGGAACGGGTGAGTTGACGGATCCTGCCGCAGTCTGTCCGCTTGCCGGACGGGCCCGAGGAGCCGGGCCCGTCCGGCGAGCAGGGGAGTGTCGGCGTGGTTTCAGAATCCGTGCCGGGCGCCGCCGTCGATCGGCAGCATGATGCCCGTCAGATAGGAGGCCGCCGGCGAGAGGAGGAACGCCGTGGTCCGGCCGAACTCCTCCGGCGTGCCGTAGCGCCGCAACGGAATGCTGGCCTCATGGGACGCACGGGCGGCCTCCGCATCGCCGGAGAGCGCATCCAGCTCACGCACCCGGTCCGTGTCGATCCGCGACGGCAGCACACCCACCACGCGAATGCCCCGGGGACCGAGCTCATCGGCCAGCGACTTGGCGAAACCGGCCAGGCCGGGGCGTAGACCGTTGGAGATCGTCAGTCCGGCGATCGGCTCGTGCACGGAGGCGGAGAGCACGAAGCCGATGACCCCGCCCTCGCCGAGCACGGCCGCCGCGGCCCTGGCGAGCCGAACCGCGCCCAGGAACACCGACTCGAAGGCCGACTGCCACTGCTCGTCGGTGTTGTCGGCCAGGAAACCGGGCGCCGGTCCGCCGACGCTGATGAGCACGCCGTCGAGCCGCCCGAACCGCTCGTGCGCGCTGTCCACCAGACGCTGCGCGGAGGCCGGGTCGGCGTTGTCCGCGGCGAGGCCGACGGCGTCCGGTCCCAGCTCGGCCGCGGCGGCCTCCACGCGCTCGGCGTCCCGGCCGGTGATGATCACCCGCGCGCCGTCCTCGGCCAGCGCCCGCGCCGTGGCGTTGCCCAGTCCCCGGCTCGCTCCGGTGACGATGTACACACGGTCCTTCAGTCCAAGATCCATGGGCCCTATCCTGCCGTGCCGCCCTCCAGGGTGTTCTCCCCGGCCAGGGCCATGGCGGTGCCCACCAGCCCGACATGGCTGAACGCCTGCGGGAAGTTGCCGAGCTGCCGGTGGTGGGTGGTGTCGTACTCCTCGGCGAGCAGCCCCACATCGTTGCGCAGGGCCAGAAGCTGTTCGAAGAGCTCTCCGGCCTCCTCGGCGCGCCCGGTCAGGAGCAGGGCGTCGGCCAGCCAGAACGAGCACGCCAGAAAGGCCCCCTCGCTGCCGGGCAGTCCGTCGATGGAGCCGCCGTCCGTGCTGTAGCGGCGGACCAGGCAGCCGCTGCCCAGCTCGGCCCGGATTGCGTCGACCGTTCCGATCATCCGGGGATCGTCCGGCGGCAGGAAGCCGGTCCGCGCGATCAGCAGCGCCGCGGCGTCCAGATTCCGGGAGCCGTAGGACTGCGTGAAGGTGTTCCGTTCCGGGTCGAAGCCCTTCTCGCAGACCTCCCGGTGCACGGCGTCCCGCATCATCCGCCACCGCTCGGCGTCACCGGTCAGCGAGGGGTTCTTCTCCAGGGTGCGGACCACGCGGTCGGCGGCGACCCAGGCCATCACCTTGGAGTGCACGAAGTGGCGGCGCTGGCCGCGGATCTCCCACAACCCCTCGTCCGGTTCGCGCCAGGTGGACTCCAGGAAACCGAGCAGGCTGAGCTGGAGATTCCAGGCGTGCGGCTTGTCGCCCAGACCCGCCTCGCGCGCGAGCCGCAAGGAGTCGAGGACCTCTCCGTACACATCCAGCTGACGCTGGCGTACCGCGGCGTTGCCGATCCGGACCGGCCCGGAGTTCGCGTAGCCGCTCAGCCACGGCAGCTCCGACTCGGGCAGCCTGCGTTCACCCGCCAGCCCGTACATGATCTGCAGGTCGGCCGGGTCCCCGGCGACGGCCCGCAGCAGCCAGTCCCGCCAGGCTGCGGCCTCCTCCACGTAGCCGGCCGAGAGGAGCGCACCGAGGGTCAGGGTGGAGTCCCGCAGCCAGCAGAAGCGGTAGTCCCAGTTCCGTACGCCGCCGATCTCCTCGGGCAGCGAGGTGGTGGGAGCCGCCACGATCCCGCCGGTCGGGCCGAAGGTGAGCGCCTTCAACGTGATCAGCGACCGGATCACCGCCTCCCGGTACGGGCCCCGGTACCTGCACCGCGCGGACCACGCCGCCCAGTCCGACAGGGTGTTCTCCAGGGCCTCGAACGGGTCGACGAGATCGGGCCGGGGCGAGTGCGAGGGGTGCCAGGTCAGGACGAACGCCACCTGTTCGCCCGCGGAGACGGTGAACGACGAACGGGTGGACAACTGCTGGCCCCATGTCTTGACCGGAGGCTCGCTGCGCAGCCAGGCCGAGTCCGGCCCCGCGACCGCCACCCGGTGCCCCTCCGAGCGGCGCACCCAGGGCACGATCGATCCGAAGTCGAAACGCAGCCGGATCACGGAACTCATCTCGACGGTGCCGCTGATGCCCTCGATGATCCGCATGACATCGGGTTCCTGATCCCGCTGCGGCATGAAGTCGATGACCTTCACCGTGCCGGTACGGGTCTCCCAGAACGTCTCCAGGACGAGGGAGTCACCCGCATAGCCGCGCCGGGTGCAGACGTCGGCTCCCCTCGGGGCGATCCGCCAGTGTCCGTTGTTCTCGTCGCCCAGCAGCGCGGCGAAACAGGCACCCGAGTCGAAGCGCGGCAGGCAGAGCCAGTCGACAGAACCGTTCCTGCCGACCAGGGCGGCCGTCTGCAGATCGCCGATGAGGGCGTAGTCCTCGATGCGTGGGGTCACGTTCTGGCGTGTTCCCGGACCCGGGCCTCGTTAAGCAGCCCTTGTCCCACGAGAGGCGGGAGGTGCCGGTCCCCGTCAGGCCCTCGCGGGTTCCGGCTGCCCGGGCTCCTTCGGACCGGAGGCGTCCTCCCCGCCGGAGCCTTCGGCCGCGGCGTTCAGCCGGTCGCGCTTCTCCCTGCGGGCGAGGACCACGTAGCCGACCGGGACACCGGCGGCGAACAGCCACCACTGCACGGCGTATGCCATGTGCGGGCCGATCGAGCCGGCGTCGGGTCCCGCGATCAGCTCCGGGGAGTCGCCGGCCGGCTCGGGCGCGGTCTGTTCGATGTAGCCGCCGAGCACCGGCCGGGAGAGCCTCTTGGCCTCCTGGGCGCTGTTGATCAGCATCACCTGGCGGTCCGGCAGGCCCGAGATGTCCTTGATGCCGCTGGCACTCGTCGTCTCGTCGCCCTTGAGCCGTCCGGTGACGGTCACTTCGCCGCGGGGCGCGGCCGGCACGTCGGGGAAGTCGCGCTGACTGGCCGCGGCGGGCACCCAGCCGCGGTTGACCAGGACCGTGCCGCCGCCCTTGAGGTCGAGCGGGGTCAGTACATGGACGCCGATGCGGTCGTCGGTGGAGGTCCTGCGGCGTACGACCACCTCGTGCGCGGTGTCGTAGGTACCCGTGGCAGTCACCGTGCGCCAGTAGTCCGACTGCGGGACCACGTGGCCCGGGGAGGTGAGCGAGGCCACCGGGACCGGTTTCGCCTCGAGGTTGCGGGAGATCAGGGCGTTCTGCGCGACCTTGTGCTCATGCCTGTGCAACTGCCAGAAACCCAGCTCGACCATCGTGGGGATCAGTACGAGGCAGATGAGGGCGAGGATCAGCCACTGCCGGGTCCATAGGAAGCGGTACACCCCACGACGGTACAACTGCGTCATGGGGCGCACCGCAGAGGGGTGGGAGGGGGAGGAGCGGCGGCCGGTGGTCAGACTTTGTCGATGATGCCCACCTTCCCCTCCGCGCGGGCGCAGTGACCGCCGCAGAACCAGTGCCCGTCGACCTCGACTCCCTGGCCGATGATCTGGACCCGGCAGTGCTCACAGATGGGCGCCATGCGGTGAATGGCGCAGGAGAAGCAGTCGAAGACGTGCACCGCGCCCTGCGCGTGCACCTCGAAGGACATGCCGTAGTCGTTTCCGCAAACCTCACAACGTGCCATGCGCCACAGGGTGGGACGCGGGAGCGGCGGTGGGCGAGCGGCGGGCGGGCGAGTCGCCCCGGTTCACTCCGATGACGGTGTGGCCCCCCGCGGCGCGGCCGGTGCCACATCGCGCAGCAGATGGGTGAACGCGCTCTCGTCCAGGATCGGTGTGCCGAACGACTTCGCCTTCACCGT
This sequence comes from Streptomyces sp. NPDC052052, assembly GCF_040680455.1. Taxonomy (NCBI): domain Bacteria; kingdom Bacillati; phylum Actinomycetota; class Actinomycetes; order Kitasatosporales; family Streptomycetaceae; genus Streptomyces; species Streptomyces sp. NPDC052052. The sequence continues at coordinate 7,342 of NZ_JBFAWU010000038.1, forward strand.
CTTCGACGTCACCGAGTCCGGGTCGTTGGTCACGAGCAGGCTGGTCAGCCGGGACACGCTGGTCGCCACATGCAGCCCGGCCTCCACCGCCCGGTCCTCCAGCAGCTCACGGTCGACGGAGGTGTCACCGGAGAACGCCACCCGCATGCCCTGCATGAGGGGTTTGTCGTTCTCGTACCGGCCGGGGTTCGGATACGGGCACGCCGGACGCTTGCGTGAGGGACGCCAGCTGGGCCGGCCGTACGACGGCTGGTGGCCGATCCTCGGTGCGACCGGCGAGTCCGACCACTCCGTCAGCGGACGGCACTCCAGCAACGGCAGTCGCACCCCGCCCCGCGCCGCCGCGTGCAGGCTCGGCCGGAACGCCTCGGCCAGCACCCGGGCGTCGTCCAGGGCATGGTGGGCGCGCTGCTGCACGACTCCGAAGTGCGCGGCCAGCGACTCCAGCTTGTGGTTGGGCAGCGGCAGCCGCAGCTCCTTGGAGAGCGCGATCGTGCAGAGCCGCTGCTCGACGGGGGCGGTGATCGAGGCCCGGGCGTACTCCCGCGCCAGCATCGACCAGTCGAAGGCCGCGTTGTGGGCGACCAGGACGCGGTTCGCGAGCCGTTCGGAGAGCTGGGCGGCGACCTCCGGGAAGAGCGGGGCGTCTTCGAGGACCTCGCTGGTCAGCCCGTGGATCCAGACGGGGCCGGGATCGCGCTGCGGGTTGACGAGGGTGTACCAGTGGTCCTCGACGTTGCCCTGTGCGTCCAGGCGGTAGACGGCAGCCGACACTATCCGGTCGTCCCGTGCGAGTCCGGTGGTCTCCACGTCGACGACCGCGTACCCCTGGGGGTAGGCGGTCGGCCACGGTGCTGCGGTCTGGCGGTCGTCGAGCATGGTCACAGAGAATACGGGCCGCCGCCGACAGTCTCCTACTCGGTCGTCCCCCGCCCCCGCGGGCCGGCCGTGCGGTGCGATGCCCGGGGTGGGGGGACGGTCAGCAGTCCCTCCACCAGGGCTCGTACGGACTGCGTGAACAGCCGCTCCGGGTCGGCGGGCCCGGCCAGCGCGCGGGACAGTGCCGGGTCGTCGTCCGTGGTGGACGCGGACCACAGATCGCCCTCGCCGGGGGACTGCACGGGGGACCGTTCCCGGTTGCGTTCCACGAGCAGGAAGCCGACGGTCTGGAACTGCACCGCCCGCACCGCGGCGGCCGCCCGTGCCCCACGCAGTCCCGCGGCGTGCACCTCGTGGACGAGGGCCTGTTGCGCGGGCAGGAACATCCGCTCGGTGAGCCCCCGCTCATGGACCATCGCGATCAGATGCGGCCGGGCCCGCAGCTCGCGGCGCAGACCGCGGGCGACGGAGACGATCCGGGCCGCCGGGGTCGGGCCGGCCGGGCGGATGGCGCCCATCTCCCGCACGGTCCGCTCGACGAGCGCGTCCAGCAGCGACTCGCGATTGCCGACATGCCAGTAGATCGACGTGACCGCGGTGCCCAGTTCCGTGGCGAGGGCGCGCATGGTGAGGGCCTGCGGACCGTGCCGCTTCACCAGGACGGAGGCCGCGTCCAGGACCTCCTCGCGGGTCAGTGAAGGTCGCGCCACCGTGCTCCCCGGTTCCCGAACTCCGTTGCGTGCACGCCTATTTACCCTTCATCGGCATCGGTGTAACTGTGTTACAGGATCGCAGACCCGGCGACCCGGCAGTACGGAGAAGACGAGGAAACGGACGATCGAGAAGGGCGGTACGGCATGGCACGGGTACGGTACGGCGCGCGCACCGAGGCCGAGATCGCGGCGGCCCGCGCGGCCCGCTCCACACTTCCCGAGATCTGGTCCACCGGTGTGGTGGCCCTGTGGGAGAGCGACCCCGACGCGGTGGCGGCTGTCCTCCCACCGCCCCTCGAACCCGCTCGGCGCCCCCTGGTCCGGGCCAACATCAGCACGGTCCAACTCTCCGGCCACCCGCTCGGGGCGGGCTCCGTCTCCGTCGCCGCCGTCCACGACGGCCATGAGGGCTGGTATCCGCTCGTCATGCCGATGACCCAGGAACGGGCGCTGATCGGCGGCCGTGAGGTGTTCGGCGAACCGAAGAAGCTCGGCGAGGTGACCGTGGAACGCGACGGCCTCGTGGTCCGGGCCGCGCTCGCCCGGCACGGCATCGCGTTCGTCGAGGTGCGCGGCGCGGTCGACGGACCGCTCCCGCTGCCCGGACCGGTGACGAAGACCGACTTCTACTTCAAGTTCCTCCCCTCCGTGGACGGCGAGGGCTTCGACTCCGGCCCGGTCCTGGTCCACTGCACCCGCCACGAGAAGGTCCGCCGACTGGAGCGGATCTCCGGCGACGTGGTGCTGCGTGAGTCGGTGTACGACCCGGTCGCCGACCTCCCCGTGCGACGGCTGGTCGACCTCACCATCGGCGAGAAGACCAGCGACCAGCGGGGCAGGGTCGTGGCGCGGGTGAGCGCCGAGGCCCTGCTGCCCTACGTCCACCAGCGCTACGACGACCCGCAGCAGATCCACGACGGCCTGCCGGAAGGGAGCGTCCGATGAGGCTGGAGGAGGGGCAGGTCGCCGTCGTCACCGGCGCCGCGAGCGGCATCGGACGCGCGATGGCGCGCAGGTTCGCGACCGAGGGACTGAAGGTCGTCCTCGCCGACGTGGAGGAGGCCGCGCTCGGCAAGGCGGCCGAGGAGCTGCGGGAGGAGGGCGCGCAGGTGCTGGCCCGGGTCGTGGACGTCGGCGAGCGGGACTCCGTGCAGGACCTGGCCGAAGCGGCGTACCAGGCCTTCGGTGCCGTCCACGTCCTCTGCAACAACGCCGGTGTCGGCTCCGGGGCGGAGGGCCGGATGTGGGAGCACGAACCGAACGACTGGAAGTGGGCCTTCGCGGTCAATGTGTGGGGTGTCTTCCACGGCATCCAGGCGTTCGTACCCCGCATGATCGCGGGCGGCGGTCCCGGTCATGTCGTCAACACCTCGTCCGGCGACGGCGGGATCGCTCCGCTGCCGACCGCCTCCGTGTACGCGGTCACCAAGTCCGCCGTCGTCACGATGACCGAGTCGCTGTACGCGCATCTGCGGGCCGAGGGCGCACCGGTCGGCGCCTCGGTGCTCTTCCCCGGCCCCCACATGCTCCGCACCGGACTGTGGGAGTCGCACCGCAACCGGCCGGAGCGGTACGCCAAGGAGCGTCCGCGCAGGACCCCGTACCGCAGCCTGGACCAGTGGGAGTCCGCCATGCAGGCGGCGGGCCACGAGGTGGAGTTCACACCCGTGGAGGACGTCGCTCAGGCGGTCGTGGACGGGATCCGCGCCGACCGCTTCTGGATGCTGCCGGACAGCGAGCACAGTGACCGGCAGATCCGTGCCAGGTCGCAGTCGATGCTCGACCGGGCCAACCCGTCGTACCTGGAGAGCTTCATACTCGACTGAGGAGCGGGCAGATGAACGCGCAGACGAACGACCCGTACCTGATCATCTCCTCCGACTGCCACGCCGGGCTGCCCACCGAGGAGTACCGGCCCTATCTCGACCCCCGTTTCCACCGGGACTTCGACGACTTCCTCGCCGGACGCGACCACCGCCGCGAGGAGATGACCCGCCTCGGCATCCGCAACGAGTCCTTCGCCGACCGGTGGTTCCACGACAACGAGGAGGGGCTCAAGGGCGGTTGGGACGCCGCGCGGCGGATCGAGGAACTCGACGGCGACGGGGTGGCGGCCGAGGTCGTCTTCCCCGACGCGGACGCCGTCGACAGCCGGACCGCCGCCCCGTTCGGTGTGGGTCTGGGCCTCTCCGGCGACCAGGACCCGGAACTCGGCATGGCGGGCGCGCAGGCACACAACCGCTGGCTCGCCGACTTCGTCTCCCAGCATCCCGAACGCCACTGCGGCGTCGCCCTGCTGCCCGTCACCGGTGAGGTCGACCGGGTCGTCGCGGAGATCCACCGGGCGAAGGAATCCGGACTCGGCGCGCTCATGATTCCCTCCATGTGGGTCGACAAGGCCCCCTACCACGACCGCCGTTACGACCCCGTGTGGGCGGCGGCGGCCGAGACGGCCATGCCGGTGGTCACGCACTCCGGTGCGGCCCCGCGCCACGAATACGGCGACCATCTGGGGATCTACGTCTCCGAGGTCACCTGGTGGCCCGCCCGGCCGCTCTGGTTCCTGCTCTGGTCGGGGGCGTTCGAACGCCACCCCGGGCTGAGGTTCGGCGTCGCCGAGTCGGGCTGCTGGTGGCTGCCGAACCTGCTGTGGTTCATGGACCGGCTCTACCTGGGCGCGCACGGCGGGAAGAAGCTCTCCCCCTTCGCCGAGCTGAAGCGCCCGCCGCACGAGTACCTCGACCGCCAGATCTTCGTCTGCGCCACCAACACCAAACGCCGCGAGCTCGCCCAGCGGTACGAGATCGGCATCGACAACATCCTCTGGGGCAGCGACTTCCCGCACCCCGAGGGCACCTGGCCGAACACCGCGAAGTGGCTGCGCGACACCTTCCACGACATCCCCGTCACCGAGACCCGCCGCATGCTGGGCCTCGCCGCGGCCGAGGTCTTCGGCTTCGACACGGCGCGGCTCGCCCCGATCGCCGAGCGCATCGGCCCCACCCCCGCCGACCTCGGCCAGAGCGCCGACCAAGCGGCGGTCGAGGCGTCCTGGGCGCGGTCGCGCGAGGTGGGCCGGCACTGGCTGACCGGCCACGACTTCCCGGTCCTGGGGGCGGTGTGATGGACCGTTACACCGTCATCTCCGCCGACTGCCACGCCGGGGCCGACCTCCTCGACTACAGGCCCTACCTGGAGGCGAAGTACCACGACGACTTCGACGCCTGGGCGGCGACGTACGTCAATCCCTTCGAGGATCTCCTCGCCGACAGCGCCGACCGCAACTGGAACTCCGCACGCCGTGTCGCGGAGCTGGAGGCGGACGGCATCGTCGCGGAGGTCGTCTACCCCAACACCATCCCGCCGTTCTTCCCCTCCGCCGCCCTGACGGCGCCCGCCCCCACCCGGGCCGAGTACGAACAGCGCTGGGCCGGCCTGCGCGCCCACAACCGCTGGCTCGCCGACTTCTGCGCGCAGGCGCCCGGCCGGCGTGCGGGCGTCGCGCAGATCCTCCTCAACGACCCGCAGGAGGCCGTGCGCGAGGTCCGCCGCACCAAGGAAGCGGGCCTGACCGGCGGCATCCTGCTCCCCGGCACCCCGCCCGGCTCCGGTGTCCCGGAGCTGTACTCCCAGGTGTACGACCCGCTGTGGGCGGTCTGCGAGGAACTGGACGTACCGGTGAACCACCACGGCGGATCCGCCTCCCCGCCGCTCGGCGACGAACCGGCGGCCCGCGCCGTCTTCATGGTGGAGACGACCTGGTTCTCGCACCGGGCACTGTGGCACCTGATCTTCGGCGGGGTGTTCCGCCGCCACCCCGGACTGAAACTGGTCCTCACCGAGCAGGGCTCCGGCTGGATCCCGGGCGTCGTGGAGATGCTGGACTACTACCACGGACGGCTGGTCGCCGCGGCCGCCCGGGCGGTCACCGCCGAGTCCAGATTCGGTGCCGGGCTCGCCGCCTCGATGGGCGCGAGCCCCAGCGAGGTGTGGCGCGACAACTGCTACGTCGGGGCCAGCTTCATGCGGCCCCACGAGGTGCCGCTGCGCGACCGGATCGGCCTCGACAAGATCATGTGGGGCAGCGACTACCCGCACGACGAAGGCACCACCCCGTACTCGCGCGAGGGTCTGCGGATCGCGTACGCCGGGCTGCCTCCCGACGAGGTCGCGGCGATGGCCGGCGGCAACGCCGCCCGTGTCTACGGGTTCGACCTCGCAGCCCTCGACCGTATCGCCGCCACCGTCGGGCCGACGGTGGAGGAGATCGCCGCACCCCTGAAGGAGGTACCGGCCGGTGCGACCAGTCCGGCCTTCGTGCCGGGCGGGTCGGTACGCGTCTGGTGACGGGGTGGGGTGAGAACATCCCCGGATGACGGATTCCCAGGCACATGACGAGGTACACGGCACGGGGCTCGGCGCACGGCTGAACTGGCTGCGTGCCGCGGTCCTCGGCGCCAACGACGGTGTGGTCTCCACCGCGGGCCTGGTGGTCGGTGTGGCCGGTGCCACCGGCGACCGCGGCACCCTGCTCACGGCGGGGCTGGCCGGACTGCTGGCCGGGTCCATGTCGATGGCGGCGGGGGAGTACGTGTCGGTCTCCACCCAGCGCGATTCGGAGAAGGCTGCGCTGGCCGCGGAGAAGAAGGAGCTGGCGGAGGCTCCAGAGGAGGAACTCGTCGAACTGACCGGCCTGTTGGAGAGCAAGGGGCTGAGCCATGAGGTCGCCCGCGAGGCCGCCGTCCAGCTCACCGAACGCGACGCACTGCGCGCCCACGCGGTGGTCGAACTGGGCATCAACCCGGACGAACTCATGAACCCGTGGCATGCGGCGGGCGCGAGCTTCCTGGCGTTCACCGTCGGCGCCCTGCTGCCGCTGCTGGCGATCGTGCTGCCTCCGGCCTCGCTGAGGCTCCTGGTCACCGTGGTGGCGGTCCTGGCGGCGCTGGCCCTGACCGGCTGGTGGAGCGCCCGCCTCGGCGACGCGGCACCGGGGCGGGCGGTGCTGCGGAACGTGGTCGGGGGAGCGTTGTCGATGGCGGTCACCTACGCGGCGGGGGAGTTGCTGGGGGCGGTGGGGGTCTGACGCCCCGTCCGGGAAGGTCCGCCGCGACGGCGGTGGCCGGCCCGGACGGTCTCCCCGGAGCGGATCAGGTCTGCCGGTCACCGCCGTAGCCGGCCGGGGCATCGCAACGTCCATGACCCGCAGGGAAGTTGATCCCCCGCGCAAGCTCCGGCGCCGGGATCGTGCGACACCCGCCGGCGTCGCATCCGGCATACTTGTTGGTAACAACGTCTGGTCCCGCCCGCACCGCGGCTCTACGGTGCTCGCATGCCGCCGAACCTGCCCGATGCCGTCCCCTCGTCCACACCGGCCTTCGTCCTGCTCACCGTCCTCGAAGCGGCCCGTACGGCCGTTCCCGTTCAGGAGCGCACCGGATGACCACCGCCGTCCCGGACCGGCGGGAACGTCTCGTACGCCCGCTGCTCGTCGCCTTCCTCGTCGCCTCGGCCGTCGACCTCTTCGCCGTCCTCGCCGACGTCCCGCTCGCCCATCTCATCGCCAAACCGCTGCTGATGCCGCTGCTGGCCGCATACGCCGCCACCCGGCGCGGCCCCCGACTGCTGATTGCCGCGCTGCTCTTCGGCTGGGGCGGGGACACCCTGCTCCTCCCCGACACCGATGCTGCCTTCCTCATCGGGATGGCCCTCTTCGCCGCGGGCCACGTCTGCTACCTGCTGCTTTTCGGACGTGCCCGCGCCTCGCTGCCCGCGGGAGCCGCGTACGTCGCCGTCCTGGCCGCCTTCCTCGCCCTGCTCTGGAGCGGGCTCCCCGCGGGCCTGCGGATTCCGATGACCGGCTACAGCCTGCTGCTCACGGCCATGGCATACCGGGCCGGCACGCTCGGGCGGTGTGCGGGTGTCGGCGGGGCGCTCTTCCTGCTCTCCGACGGCCTCATCGCCACCGGCATCGCCGACCGGCCGCAGCCGCCCGCCCCCGGCTTCTGGATCATGCTCACCTACCTCGCCGCGCAGTTCCTGCTGACCCTCGGTGCGCTCGCCCCCGGTGCGGGATGGAACGGCGTCACCCGTGGGGCGTACCGTGAACCGGGTATCAGTATCTGAGATCGGCAAGGACCCCCACGCATGCGCGCCACCGTCATACACGCCCCCCACGACATCCGCGTGCAGGAGGTTCCGGACCCGTCGATCCAGCAGCCCACCGATGTGGTGCTGCGGGTCCTGCGTGCCTGTATCTGCGGCAGCGACCTGTGGGCCTACCGCGGTGAGTCCGTCCGACAGCCCGGCCAGCGCATCGGGCACGAGTTTCTCGGGATCGTCGAGGAAGCGGGTGCGGAGGTGACCGGCTTCACCGTCGGTGACCTCGTCGTCGCCCCCTTCGTCTGGTCCGACGGCACCTGCGCGTACTGCGCGGAGGGCCTGACCACCTCCTGCCCGCAAGGCGGCTTCTGGGGCTCGGTCGGCTCCGACGGCGGTCAGGGCGAGGCCGTGCGCGTCCCGTTCGCCGACGGCACGCTGGTCCGGCTTCCCGCCGCAGCAGCCTCCGACGACCATCTGCTCACCGCCCTGCTCGCCCTGTCCGACGTGCTGGGCACCGGACACCACGCCGCAGTCGGCGCGGGTGTGAAGGCCGGTTCCACGGTCGCGGTCGTCGGTGACGGGGCGGTCGGTCTGTGCGGCGTGATGGCAGCCAGGAGGCTCGGCGCCGAACGGATCGTCACACTCGGCCGCCACCAGGCGCGTACGGACATCGCCCGCGCCTTCGGCGCCACGGACGTCGTCGCCGAGCGTGGCGAGGCGGCCGTCGAAGCCGTACGGGAACTGCTCGGCGGCGAGGGCGCACACGCCGTGATCGAGGCCGTCGGTACCGAGCAGTCGATGCGCACAGCCGTCGGGATCACCCGCGACGGCGGCTCCATCGGCTACGTCGGCGTGCCCCACGGCAGCGGCAACGGCCTGGACCTCGGCGTCATGTTCGACCGGAACATAGCCCTGCGCGGTGGCGTCGCCCCCGTGCGCACGTACATTCCCGAGCTGCTTCCCGACGTGCTCTCCGGCACGATCGACCCGTCGCCCGTCTTCGACCTGACCATCGGTCTCGACGAGGTCCCCGCGGGCTACCGGGCGATGGACGAGCGTACGGCGCTGAAGGTCCTCATCAAGCCGTGACACCAGGACAACGGGCCGGGCGGGAAGTGCTTCCCGCCCGGCCCCGGTTGCGCAGAGGTGCGGAGCCGGCTACTTGACGGCGTTGAGGGCGTTGACGATGCCGTGGCCGTAGTAGCCGTTCACCCGGCCGTCGCCCTTGCAGGTCGTCGCGTCGATCAGCTGGCCCGCCGAGTTGTAGACCTGGGACGGGCAACCCGGGTTGACGGCCTGGGCCTTCAGCAGCTTCTGCAGCTGCGCAGGCGTGGCCTTCGGGTGCGTGCTCTTCAGCAGGGCCGCGACGCCCACGACATGCGGGGTGGCCATCGAGGTGCCCTGCTTGTAGCCGTACTGGCCGTCCAGGACCGTCGAGAGCACACGGCCGTTGGCGTCCGGGGTGGCCGGGATCTGCCACCTGTCGCCGCCGGGGGCGGACACGTCGGCGACGCCCAGACCGAAGCTCGAGTAGTACGACTTGACGTTCTGAGAGCCGGTCGCGGTCACCGTGACGACGCCCGGGAGCTGGGTCGGGATGTCGAAGCACGTGTGCGGGTCCACGGTGCGCGAACCCGGGGTGGTGTCGTTCGGGCTGGACGAGTCGAGGATCTCGTTCGACGCCAGGTCGTAGTTCTCGTTGCCCGCCGCGGCCACATTGAGGACGCCCTTGCGCTCGGCGTACTTCGTGGCCCGGGTGAGGGCGTCGAGCAGGGCCTTCTGGTCCGGGTCGTCCTGGCAGTTGAAGTACCAGGGGTCGACGTAGTAGCTGTTGTTGGTGACATCGATGCCGTGCTCGGCGGCCCAGACGAAGCCGCAGACGACCGCCTCGGTGTAGAAGAGGCTGGTGCCGGGTTCACTGACCTTGATCCCGGCCACCTTGACACCGGGGGCGACACCGGTGATGCCGATGCCGTTGCGGGCGGCGGCGATCGTGCCGGCGACATGCGTGCCGTGGTCACTGCCGTCGGTGTACGGACGCCAGGCGCCCTCGGACGAGTCCGCCACGCCGCCGACGCAGTTGGCCGACTTCTCCCGGGAGAAGTTCGCCTTGAGGTCCTCATGGGTGTCGTCGACGCCTGTGTCGATCACGCCGACGGTGACCGAGGGACTGCCATCGTTGATCTTGCTGGCCTCGTCGGCCTGGATGGCACGGATGTCCCACTGGTTGGGCTCCAGCGGCTCCTGGCCCGGGCCCGCGTCCGCGGTGGCCTGTGCGGCCTCCTCGGCGGTCAGCAGCTGGGTGCCGCCCTCCTCGGTCGTGGCGACGGACTGGAGCGGGGCGGTGCGTGTGGCACCGGCCGACTCGACGCCCGGGGCCTTGCGAATGGTCTTCGCGAAGTCGGGGTTCGAGGAGTGGACGACGATCACGCCTATCCGGTCGTACGACGTCACGATCGTCCCGCCGGCCTGGGCTATCGCTCGGCGCACCGCACCCGTGCTGTGTACGGGGGTGGTGTTGACGACGTACGACAGCTTCGGGCCGTCCGTCGAGACGACTGCCGTGGGCAGTTGGTCCGACGGGGCGGCGAATGCGGCACTTGTCGGCAGGAAGCCGAGTGAAGCCGTGAGTGCCAATCCGACGGGCAGCGTCAACACGCGAGTCCGTCTGGATCCCAGCTGAGCCATGAGGTCTCCACATCATCTGTGCCGGTCGACCGGGCACATTGTGTGCTCGATCGCGTACATGACGTGTGAAGTTATCGCTGATCAGCCCATTTCTTCAATGAATTGACGTCATTCCGTTCGAAGGGAGTGCGTACGCCGAGCAGTTTCCCTGGGGTGAGCGGCCGACACCGAGTCCGACGAACAGCCGACCTCGAGCCCGGGGAGAGGCGTAGCCGGGCGGCTTCACGAACAGCCCAACCGGCAGCAGCTCCACACGCGTACGACATCCGCCGCGTCGGCATGCATGAGGCCGGGCACGTCCGGGGAACGGACCATGCCGGGGATGGGCGCGAGATTTTCACCATGGACACCAACTCGTTCAGGTGCTCGACGAGATCAAGGGTGCTCGGCAAGGGAGACGCCCTCGGCCGGCGGAGCATCAACAGGGAGGGATATTCGTGAGCTGGATCAGGCGGACTTCAGGCGTGCTGCTGGCGGCAACCATCACGGTGTCGGCAGCCGCGTGTTCGGCCACCGGCAGTACCGACGGGGAGGCGTCCTGCGTCCTCCGGTTCACCTGCCAAAACCGTACCTATCGGGACGTTGCGAACGTGGACTTCACGGTCGGGCAGAAGCTCGGAACGGTGACCAGCCCACCGTGCAACGACACCGGTGTCCAGGACCAGGGAGAGGAATCTCCGGAGAGTGCGAACGCCTACCGGGTGGAGGGTGTGGCCCCCGAAGCGGCCATCGCGGTCGGGACCACACCTGACGATGCGGTGTTCGTGGTCTCGTACGCCGGCGACGAACTGCCGCCCGAGGTGCGGAAGCTGATCGACGGATGACGACCCGGTGCGCAGGGCGCCGCTCAGCGAACGGTGATGGCGACCTGCGCACCGCCGGTCCGACGGATTGAGGATGGTTCATCCTGGTTTTGAGGGTGCGCGGTTGATGTGAGTCGGCGACTACTCACGCGAGTAGGGAGCCTGATCGGTTCGGTGAGCGCGAACAACAGCAGGTCGGTGGCCTTGTGCGTGCCGGAGCGCACCTTCTCGGTGCGGCAGCGGGTGAGGATCAGGGGGCCGTCCAACAGGACGAGGCCCCGTCGCCCCGGGCGATTTTCTTCGGCCGGTTCGAGAAGTGCGATTCCGAGGTGAACCGCTTCGCGGCGCTCTCCGTGCCGTTGTCAGGGGGAGGAGCGTCAATACCCCCGGCACAGTGGTTTCCCGGGGAAACCTCTGTGCCCACCACCACCGCACCCGCGTCGCGAGGAGAATCCGTGGCTACCGATGCACCGCCGCCCGAGGCCCTGACGGAGGCCAGCCCTGCCCAGCCCACGACCGAGGCGTTCATCGCGACGCAGCAGAGCGAGGAGTTCGGCGAACTGCGCCGCGCCCACCGCTCGTTCGCCTTTCCGCTGACCGTCGCCTTCGTCGTCTGGTACCTGCTGTACGTGTTGCTGTCCAACTACGCGGGCGGCTTCATGGGCGCCAAGGTGTACAGCAACATCAACGTGGCCTTCGTGTTCGGCCTCGCCCAGTTCGTCACCACCTTCCTCATCGCCTGGCTCTACTCGCGCCACGCCGCCGCGAAGCTCGACCCGAGGGCCGAGGCCATCAAGTCCCGTATGGAGGCCGACGCATGAGCGCCGTGTACCACTCGCACCCCGCCCTCCAGTTGGCCGCGTCCTCGACCACGGAGCACCGACCGCTGATCATCACGCTCTTCGCCGTGTTCGTCGCCGCGACCCTGGGCATCACCGTCTGGGCAGGGCGGCAGACCCGGAGCGCCTCCGACTTCTACGCCGGCGGACGGCAGTTCACCGCCTTCCAGAACGGACTGGCGGTCTCCGGCGACTACATGTCCGCGGCCTCGTTCCTCGGAATCGCGGGGGCCATCGCCCTCTTCGGCTACGACGGTTTCCTCTACTCCATCGGCTTCCTCGTCGCCTGGCTGGTGGCCCTCCTCCTGGTCGCCGAACCGCTGCGCAACTCGGGCCGCTACACGATGGGTGACGTCCTCGCCTACCGGATGCGGCAGCGCCCGGTCCGTACCGCCTCCGGCGTCTCCACCATCGTCGTCTCGATCTTCTACCTGCTCGCGCAGATGGCGGGCGCGGGCGTCCTGGTCTCCCTGCTCCTGGGCATCACCAGCGACGCGGGCAAGATCCTCATCGTGGCGCTGGTCGGCGTGCTGATGATCGTGTACGTCACCATCGGCGGCATGAAGGGCACCACCTGGGTCCAGATGGTCAAGGCCGTCCTGCTGATCGCCGGCGCCCTCCTGATGACCTTCCTGGTGCTGCTGAAGTTCGACTTCAACGTCTCCGACCTGCTGGGCACGGCCGCGGCGAAGAGCGGCCACGGCGCGGCGTTCCTGGAGCCCGGCCTCAAGTACGGCGCCACCGGCACCTCGAAGCTGGACTTCCTCTCGCTCGGCATCGCCCTGGTCCTCGGCACCGCCGGCCTGCCGCACATTTTGATCCGCTTCTACACGGTGCCGACCGCCAAGGCCGCGCGTAAGTCGGTCAACTGGGCCATCGGCATCATCGGTGCCTTCTACCTGATGACGATCGCGCTCGGCTTCGGCGCCGCGGCCCTGATCGGCCCGGACGAGATCAAGGCCAAGAACCCGGCCGGCAACGCGGCCGCGCCGCAGCTCGCCGAGTACCTCGGCGGAGTCGGCTCCACCGGTGGGGCCGTGCTGCTCGCGGTGATCTCGGCCGTCGCCTTCGCCACCATCCTCGCCGTCGTCGCAGGACTCACTCTCGCCTCCTCGTCCTCCTTCGCGCACGACATCTACGCCAACGTCATCCGCAAGGGGAAGGCCACCGAGAAGGAGGAGATGCGCGCCGCCCGCTGGGCCACCGTCCTCATCGGCGCGGTCGCGATCGTCCTGGGCGCCTTCGCCCGCGACATGAACGTCGCCGGACTCGTGGCGCTCGCCTTCGCCGTCGCCGCCTCCGCCAACCTGCCGACGATCCTCTACAGCCTCTTCTGGAAGCGGTTCACCACCCAGGGAGCGCTCTGGTCGATCTACGGCGGCCTGGCCAGCTCGGTGATCCTGGTGCTGTTCTCGCCAGTCGTCTCCGGCAACGCGAAGACTTCCATGTTCAAGGGCGTCGACTTCGCCTGGTTCCCGCTGGAGAACCCGGGTCTGATCTCCATCCCGCTGGGCTTCCTGCTCGGCTGGATCGGTTCCCTCCTCTCGAAGGAGGAGCCGGACCAGGGCAAGTACGCCGAGCTGGAGGTCAAGTCGCTCACGGGTGTCGGGGCGCACTGAGCCATGCCCGGGTTCTCCGGGCCGTCCGCTCCACGCCCCACCTCGGATCCGTGGCCGCGTCGCAGGCCCTGCGACGCGGCCACGCCGTTCCCCGACGCACACGAGCTCCTCCGTGATGTCACAGGTCTCGCGTACGCTCCAAGGAGCCAGCCGGTGGCGCGGAACTTTTGCAGCCAGCCGGAAAGCCATGGGGGAAGGGGGCCCACGTGCTCATCGACACCTACGACCGGGTCGCCACCGACCTCCGGGTCTCACTGACCGACCGGTGCAATCTGCGGTGCACGTACTGCATGCCGGAAGAAGGCCTGCAATGGCTGGCCAAGCCCGATCTGCTCACCGACGACGAGATCGTCCGGCTGGTCCGCATAGCCGTCACCCGGCTCGGCATCACCGAGGTCCGCTTCACCGGCGGCGAGCCGCTGCTGCGCCCCGGGCTCGTCTCCATCGTCGAGCGATGCGCGTCCCTCGACCCGCGCCCCCGGATGTCGCTCACGACCAACGGCATCGGGCTGAAGCGGACGGCGTCCGCGCTCAGAGCCGCCGGCCTGGACCGGGTCAATGTCTCGCTGGACACCTTGCGCCCCGATGTCTTCAAGGCGCTCACCCGCCGCGACCGTCACCATGACGTCCTGGCCGGCCTCGAAGCCGCCCGCGACGCCGGCCTCGCCCCGGTCAAGGTCAACAGCGTCCTGATGCCGGGACTCAACGACGACGAGGCCCCCGATCTGCTCGCCTGGGCCGTCGGACACGGCTACGAGCTCCGCTTCATCGAACAGATGCCGCTCGACGCCCAGCACGGCTGGAAGCGCGATGGCATGATCACGGCAGGCGACATACTCCAGTCGCTGCGCACCCGCTTCACCCTCACCGAGGAGGGCGACGACGAGCGCGGCTCCGCCCCCGCCGAGCGCTGGCTCGTCGACGGCGGTCCCCACCGCGTCGGCGTCATCGCCTCCGTCACCCGGCCCTTCTGCCGGGCCTGCGACCGGACCAGGCTCACCGCCGACGGCCAGGTGCGCACCTGCCTGTTCGCCCGCGAGGAGACCGATCTGCGCGCCGCCCTGCGTTCGGACGCGCCGGACGAGGAGATCGCCAGGATCTGGACGCTCGCGATGTGGGGGAAGAAGGCCGGATCCGGTCTGGACAATCCGTCCTTCCTCCAGCCCGACCGGCCGATGTCGGCGATCGGAGGTTAGGGCCTTTCGATCGGATCACGCCAGGGCACGCGAGTCCGGCATGATCCGGACGGGAGCCCCAAGGACTGCCCCGTCCCCGGGACATCGGCATCCGTGTGCGGCCCGCTCCGTACCTCAGTGGTCGTCCGCCGCCGGTCCGCGCGACTCCCACTGCGCCAGTGTCACGACCTCCTTGAGGAAGCCCCGGACATCCAGGAACGACGAGAGATGCTCCCGGTGTTCCTCGCAGGCCAGCCAGGTCTTGCGGCGGTCCGGTGTGTGCAGCTTCGGGTTGTTCCAGGCGAGCACCCACATGGCGTCGGCCCGGCAGCCCTTGGCGGAACAGATGGGGGTGGCAGCAGCGTTCTGGGCCGCGGAATCAGGGGAGTTCACGGACTCAACTCTAGAGGCGGCCGCCCGCCGCACCCCCGCCGGAGAAAAAACGACGCCGGGCAGCCACGGGGGGGAGCTGCCCGGCGTCGGTCTGTCGCTCCGACGGGGGATGCGGAGCGCAGGGGAAGTATGTCACGCAGACCGGGGTGCGGTGCACCGTAACTTCATGATTGGTGGGAGGTTTCTTGCGCCCGGGGGTGCATTCCGGCCTCACCTGTGGTCATGCCGACCCGGTCACACAGGATCCTCGGCCCTTCGGGCCTCGTCGGCCTCCGGAGCGGACTCTGCCGGACCGGCCACGGGTGCCCCTTCGACAGCCGTGCGCATCGGTGCCGCGACGAAGGTCGAAGGGAGCGAAGGAGTGTTCTCCCGGCCTGCGTTGGCGATGACCACCGCCACATACGGCAGCAGCGCACCGAGCACCAGCGCCACGACCGAGACATACCGTTCGACGTTCCACAGCGCGGCGGCCAGGATCACCGAAACCGTGCGCACGGACATCGAGATCACATAGCGCCGCTGCCTGCCGCGCACATCGTCCGCGAGTCCCTGCCGGGCTCCCGTGATCCGGAAGACCTCGGTACTGCTTCGCTTCCGCAACACGTCTCCACCACCCTTCCCCCAGCACCTCCGGGCCGAGGGGACCGCATTCCGCGCCGGACACCCACCGGACCGGACTCTGCCCACGGTACGCCGGGCGCGTGGCGGCCTCGAGACCGGGGCGCGCCGTATGCATGCGTATCGGCAGTCGTACCGCACGGACGGACGCACTCGACATGCGGTGTACGCCCAGTGGGCTGAGACTGGGCAGACGTGCTTGACATGGTGTCATGCGAGGAGGCGACATGGGTTGGTTGTGGGCAATCATCGTGGGTCTGGTGCTCGGGGTGATCGCGAGGGCGATTTTGCCCGGGAAGCAGAGCATCCCGCTCTGGCTGACGGTGATCTTCGGCATCCTCGGCAGCATCCTCGGCAATACCGCCGCCACCTGGATCGGTGTCCATGACACCAAGGGCATCGACTGGATCCGCCACCTGTTCCAGCTGATCGGCGCGGTGATCATCGTCGGTCTCGGCGACATGCTGTGGGTGTCGCTCCGCGGGAACAAGCAGAGAGCCTGACCCGGGCCTCACGACGCACTGCGGCCGGGTACGCGTCTCGCGTACCCGGCCGCAGTGTGCTGTGTGCGATCAGCCGGTGACCTCGACGGCGGCGAGGTTCTTCTTGCCCCGGCGCAGCACCAGCCAGCGCCCGTGCAGCAGCTCCTCGCGGGCCGGCGCGCTCTCGCCGTCCGTGACCTTGACGTTGTTCACGTAGGCGCCGCCCTCCTTCACCGTGCGGCGGGCGCCCGACTTGCTCGGTGCCAGACCGACCTCCACCAGGAGATCCACCAGCGGGCCGAGCTCAGTGACCCGCGCATGCGGGACCTCGGACAGTGCGGCGCTCAGCGTCGCCTCGTCCAGCTCACCCAGTTCACCCTGGCCGAAGAGCGCCTTCGACGCGGCGACGACCGCGGCGCACTGGTCGGCGCCGTGCACCAGCGTCGTCAGCTCCTCGGCCAGCGCGCGCTGTGCCGTGCGGGCCTGCGGACGCTCCTCGGTGACCTTCTCCAGTTCCGCCAGCTCCGCGGGGCTCTGGAAGCTGAGGATACGCATGTAGCGAGAAATGTCCCGGTCGTCCACGTTCAGCCAGAACTGGTAGAACGCGTACGGCGTCGTCATCGTCGGGTCGAGCCAGACGGCCCCGCCCTCGGACTTGCCGAACTTGGTCCCGTCCGCCTTCGTCATCAGCGGGGTCGCCAGCGCGTGCACCTCGGCGCCCGGCTCCAGACGGTGGATCAGGTCGAGGCCCGCGGTGAGGTTGCCCCACTGGTCGCTGCCGCCCTGCTGGAGCGTGCAGCCGTAGCGCCGGTACAGCTCCAGGAAGTCCATGCTCTGGAGCAACTGGTAACTGAACTCGGTGTAGCTGATGCCCTCGTCGGACTCCAGCCGTCGGGCGATGGAGTCCTTGGTCAGCATCTTGTTGACGCGGAAGTGCTTGCCGATGTCCCGGAGGAACTCGATCGCGGACATGCCCGCGGTCCAGTCCAGGTTGTTGACCATGACCGCCGCGTTCTCGCCCTCGAAGGACAGGAACGGCTCGATCTGGGCGCGCAGCCGCGACACCCAGTGGGCGACCGTCTCCGGGTCGTTCAGCGTGCGCTCGGCGGTCGGCCTCGGGTCGCCGATCTGACCGGTGGCACCGCCCACCAGGGCGAGCGGCCGCAGACCGGCCTGCTGGAGCCGACGCATGGTGAGCACCTGCACCAGATGGCCGACGTGCAGACTCGCCGCGGTGGGGTCGTAGCCGCAATAGAACGTGACGGGTCCGTCCGCGAGAGCCTTGCGCAGTGCGTCCTCATCGGTGGACTGGGCGAACAGCCCGCGCCACTTCAGCTCGTCGACGATGTCCGTCACGGTTCCGTGTCTCCTCAGCTACGTGTAATGGAAGGGCACCAGCCAGTTTAGGGCCTTTCGTTTGGGTCAGGCCGGGCTCGCGTGCCCTGGTGCTGCACCTCGCCGCGTTGTCGTCGGTCGCCGACGCTCCGCGTCAGCTCCCTCCTCCGCCTTGCGATGTACAGCACCAGACCCCGCTCCCTCACCCGGCCTGACCCAAACGAAAGGCCCGCGGGTCACACCCCAGGGCTCACCGAGCTCATGTTGAAGTCCGGGATCCGCAGCGCGGGCATGGCCGCCCGGGTGAACCAGTCGCACCACTCGCGCGGCAGCGTCCGCTCCGTACGGCCCGCTTCCGTGGCCCGCGACAGCAGATCCACCGGCGACTCGTTGAACCGGAAGTTGTTCACCTCGCCGACCACCTCGCCGTCCTCGACCAGGTACACCCCGTCGCGGGTCAGCCCGGTCAGCAGCAGCGTCGCCGGATCGACCTCCCGGATGTACCACATGCAGGTCAGCAGCAGTCCACGGCCGGTCGTCGCGGCCACCATCTCCGCCAGGGACCGCTCACCGCCGCCCTCCAGCAGCAGGTTGTCGATCGACGGTGCCACCGGGAGTCCGGTCAGCTGGGCCGTGTGCCGGGTGGTCGTCAGATGCTCCAGCCTGCCGTCCCGGATCCAGTCGGTCGATGTCACCGGCAGACCGTTGTCGAAGACGGAGGCGTCGTCCCCGGAGGCATGCGCGATCACGAACGGCGCCGACTCCAGTCCCGGGGCGTGCGGATCGCTGCGCAGGGTCAGCGGCAGCTCGGACAGGGCTTCGCCGAGCCGCGTACCGCCGCCCGGCCTGGAGAACACCGTCCGGCCCTCCACGGCGTCCCGCGCCGTCGACGACCACAGCTGGTAGATCAGCAGATCGGCCACGGCCGACGGCGGCAGCAGCGTCTCGTACCGCCCCGCGGGCAGCTCGATACGGCGTTCCGCCCAGCGCAGCCGCTGCGCCAGCTCCGCGTCGAGCTCCGCCGGGTCGACGTCCTTGAAGTCGCGCGTCGCGCGGCCCGCCCAGCTCGAACGGGTCCGGTCGGGCGACTTCGCGTTGAGCTCCAGCGTCCCGTTCGGCTGGTCGTGGCGCAGCCGCAGCCCCGTCGACGTGCCCAGGTACGTCGACGTCAGCTGATGGTGGGCGAAGCCGTAGAGCTCCCGGCCGCCGGAGCGGGCGCGGGCGAAGGCGTCGCCGAGTGCCGGGGCGAACTCCGCGAAGACGTCCGAACCCGTCTCGGCCGGTGCGTCCGTGAAGTCGGGCGACGAGGGCACCCCCTCGACCAGCGGCTGCGCGTCCTCCGCGGGGCCGGCCGCGCGCGCGGCCGCCTCGGCGGCCCGCACGAGCGGTTCCAGGTCGTCGGCGGTGACCGCGGACCGCGACACCACTCCGGACGCGGTGCCCTGTGCACCGTCGACGGTCGCGATGACGGTCAGGGTCCGGCCCCGCGTCACCCCGTTCGTGGTGAGCGCGTTGCCCGCCCAGCGCAGATTGGCGGACGACTCCTCGTCGGCGATGACGACACAGCCGTCGGCGGTGGACAGTTCGAGCGCCCGCTCGACGATCTCGTGCGGGGTGCTGACGCGGCTCATCGTCCGGCCTCCTGCGTCGTGTTGAGGATGTTCACGCCCCGGAACAGGGCGGTGGGGCAGCCGTGCGAGACGGCCGCGACCTGGCCCGGCTGCGCCTTGCCGCAGTTGAAGGCACCGCCCAGGACGTAGGTCTGGGGGCCGCCGACCTTCTCCATGGAGCCCCAGAAGTCCGTCGTCGTGGCCTGGTACGCGACATCGCGCAGCTGACCGGCCAGCCGGCCGTTCTCGATGCGATGGAACTGCTGCCCGGTGAACTGGAAGTTGTGACGTTGCATGTCGATCGACCAGGACCGGTCGCCGACCACATAGATCCCGCGCTCCACGCCGCCGATCAGGTCCTCGGTGGAGAGGCCGCCCGGATCCGGCCGCAGCGACACGTTCGCCATCCGCTGCACGGGGACATGGCTCGGCGAGTCCGCGTACGCGCAGCCGTTGGACCGGCCCAGGCCGGTCAGCTTCGCGGTCCGCCGGTCCAGCTGGTACCCGACCAGCGTGCCGTCCTTGATGAGGTCCCAGGACTGCGCCTCGACACCCTCGTCGTCGTATCCGATGGTCGCGAGCCCGTGCTCGGCGGTGCGGTCGCCCGTCACGTTCATCACCGGGGAGCCGTACGCCAGCTTCCCCAGCTGGTCGAACGTGGCGAACGAGGTCCCGGCGTACGCCGCCTCGTACCCCAGCGCCCGGTCCAGTTCGGTGGCGTGACCGATCGACTCGTGGATGGTCAGCCAGAGGTTGGACGGGTCCACGACCAGGTCGTACCTCCCGGCCTCCACGCTCGGCGCCCGCATCTTCTCGGCCAGCAGCCCGGGGAGGCGCTCCAGCTCGCCGTCCCAGTCCCAGCCGGTGCCGGTCAGGTACTCCCAGCCGCGGCCCACCGGCGGGGCGATCGTCCGCATCGAGTCGAACTCACCGGTGGTCGCGTCCACGGCGACCGCGGTCAGCTGCGGATGCACACGCACCCGCTGCTGGGTGGTGACGGTGCCCGCGGTGTCCGCATAGAACTTGTTCTCGTGGACGGCCATCAGCGTGGTGTCCACATGTGCGACGCCCTCGGCACCCAGGAGCCGCCTGCTCCACTCGGCGAGCAGCCCGGCCTTCTCCTCGGCCGGGACGGCGAAGGGATCGATGTCGTACGCCGAGACCCAGGTCCGCTCGCCGTGCACCGGCTCGTCGGCCAGCTCGACCCTCTCGTCGGATCCGGCGGCGGCGATCACCTTCGCCGACAGCTTCGCCATGGCGACGGCCTGCGAGGCCACCTTCGCCGCGGCGTCCATCGTCAGATCGACACCGGACGCGAACCCCCACGCCCCGCCGTGCACCACGCGCACCGCGTACCCGAGATCGGTGGTGTCCGAGGTCCCGGCGGGCCGGGCGTCCCGCAGCCGCCAGGAGGCGCTGCGGACGCGCTCGAAACGGAAGTCGGCATGTGTGGTCCCCAGCGCGCGGGCCCGGGCCAGCGCCGCGTCGGCGAGGGCCCGCAGGGGCAGGGCCAGGAATGACTGATCTACCTCGTGGGGCACGGAGAGTTCCCTTCTCGATACACCACGGCAGTGAACCACGCCGCACGGTGGCCGCACCCGGGGTTGGCGCAGGGCGCCCCGCCCACCGCGCGGGCGCGGTGCACCCGCGGATGCCCGGAGGCGGACGTTCCGGAGGCGCCCGAGCACGTGGGTGCGGTACGGCTCGACGAGTGAGCCTCTGTAGGAACCCCACAGTGCCCGGGGGGAGGCGCTGTCAGGGGCCGATTCTCCGCAAGGCGGGCGGTACCGATAGGTTTCCGAGGTACCAGACCGCTATCGAAAGGGTGATCCGTTGAGCCGCTCGGTTCTCGTCACCGGAGGAAACCGGGGCATCGGCCTCGCCATCGCCCGCGCTTTCGCCGAAAACGGCGACAAGGTCGCGATCACCTACCGCTCCGGCGAGCCGCCCCGGTCCCTCACCGAGGCGGGCTGCCTCGCGGTCCGCTGCGACATCACGGACGCCGAACAGGTGGAGCAGGCCTACAAGGAGATCGAGGAGAAGCACGGTCCCGTCGAGGTACTGGTCGCCAACGCCGGTATCACCAAGGACCAGTTGCTGATGCGGATGACCGAGGACGACTTCACGTCGGTGCTCGACACCAACCTCACCGGCACCTTCCGGGTGGTCAAGCGCGCCAATCGCGGCATGCTGCGCGCCAGGAAGGGCCGCGTCGTCCTCATCTCCTCCGTCGTCGGGCTCCTCGGCTCGGCCGGGCAGGCGAACTACGCCGCCTCCAAGGCGGGGCTGGTCGGCTTCGCCCGGTCGCTGGCCCGTGAACTCGGCTCGCGGAACATCACTTTCAACGTCGTCGCACCCGGCTTCGTCGACACCGAGATGACTCAGGTGCTCACCGAGGAGCAGCGCAAGGGCATCGTGTCCCAGGTGCCGCTCGGCCGCTACGCGCAGCCCGAGGAGATCGCCGCCGCAGTGCGCTTCCTCGCCTCCGACGACGCGTCGTACATCACTGGAGCCGTCATTCCCGTTGACGGCGGATTGGGCATGGGTCACTGATCAGCATGAGCGGAATTCTCGACGGCAAGCGCATCCTCATCACCGGTGTGCTGATGGAGTCGTCCATCGCCTTCCACGCCGCCAAGGTGGCCCAGGAGCAGGGTGCCGAGATCATCCTGACCGCCTTCCCCCGGCCGACGCTGACGGAGCGCATCGCCAGGAAGCTTCCGAAGCCGGCCAAGGTCATCGAGCTGGACGTGACCAACACCGAGCACCTGGACCGTCTGGCCGGTCTGGTCCGTGACGAGCTCGGATCGCTCGACGGTGTCGTGCACTCCATCGGCTTCGCGCCGCAGGACGCGCTCGGCGGCAACTTCCTGAACACCCCCTTCGAGTCCGTCTCGACCGCGATGCACGTCTCGGCGTTCTCGCTGAAGTCGCTCGCCATGGCCTGCAAGCCGCTGATGAACGACGGCGGCTCGATCGTCGGCCTCACCTTCGACGCGCAGTTCGCCTGGCCGCAGTACGACTGGATGGGCCCGGCCAAGGCCGCGCTGGAGGCCACCTCCCGCTACCTCGCCCGTGACCTGGGCAAGGACGACATCCGCTGCAACCTGATCTCGGCCGGACCGCTCGGCTCGATGGCCGCGAAGTCCATCCCGGGCTTCTCCGGGCTCGCGGAGGTGTGGGACACCCGTTCCCCGCTGGCCTGGGACATGGCGGACCCGGAGCCGGCCGGCCGCGGCATCGTCGCCCTGCTCTCGGACTTCTTCCCGAAGACGACGGGGGAGATCATCCACGTCGACGGTGGCGTGCACATGATGGGTGCCTGACCCCGTACGACCGGCTGTGACACGGCCGCGCACCGCCTGGGAGCAGGCAGTGCGCGGCCGTCGCGCGTCCGGGCCCGCCTGGCCCGCCCACCTCCCCGCTCAAGTCGAAAAGACGGTCGTTCCACCACAGAATGTGGGGGAACCAGGCTTTTGTCAGGCTTCGGGGAGGAGGACGCCGTGCACTCCGTACGCCGCCGGGCCCGGGTGCTGCTGGCGGCCTCCCTGGCTGTCGCCGGAATCCTCGTACCGCTGGGCATATTCCTGGCGGGACGGACCGGAACCGGCGCGTCCGCGCCGGCCGCCCCGAGCCCCGATCCCTCGGGATCCGAATGCCGCACATCGATCCGGGGATCCCGGGTCGTCGCCTACTGCCACAACCCGTTCCCCTCCACCGATCGCGTACAGCTGCACACCGAATGCCGTCGCTGGTGGGACATAGACGCGGACGCCGCCCCGGTCGACGTGGGCCCGGGAAAGACCGTGCGGCTCGACGACCGCTGCTGGAAGGAAGTCGGCTCCGTGTGGATCACGCACCGGGTGCAGGACACGCCTCGGCGCCGCCCCGTCTGACCACGGGCCGACCCGTGATCCCCGGCGGACCTACGGCGCCTCGCCGCCGTACGAGTGTCAGGCCCGGTCCGCCAGACAGTTCAGCGCATGACCGGCCGCCTCGGCCGCCGCCGTCTCCGCGTCCCCGGCCCGGACCGCCTCGACCAGCCGACCGTGGTCCATCAGATTCCGGGGCTGCAGCTGAGGGCCGACATCGCCCCTGAGGCAGTCGCGCAGCAGATCGCCCAGATCCGCGTACAGGCCGGTCAGCACCTCGTTGTGGGCGGCCGCGACGACGGCCAGGTGCAGCGTCGTGTCCGCCGCGACGAACGCCTCGGCATCGCCCGCGGCCCAGGTCTCCTCCCGGCGCACCATGAGCGCGTCCAGCTGCTTCAGGTCCCGGTCGGTGCGCCGGGCGGCGGCCAGCCGCGCAGCCGCCGACTCCAGAGTGGAACGCACCTCGGCGACATGGCGCGGATCGGCGGTGGCGAAACGGCGGTGCATCACCCCCGCCAGTTCGCTGGTGGCGACGACATAGGTCCCCGAGCCCTGCCGGATGTCGAGCAGGCCGTTGTGCGCGAGGGCGCGTACGGCCTCGCGCACGGTGTTACGGGCCACTCCCAGCTGCTCCACCAACTCGGGCTCGGTGGGAATCCGCGACCCCACGGGCCACTCGCCCGAGGTGATCTGATTCCTCAGCTGGGCAATCACCTGGTCGGCGAGTGCCGAACGCCGCGGAGACGTCAGTGCCATGGTGCTCCTTGCTCGGGTCGGATGGCTGGGCGACGAGCGGAGGGCCGGAGCGCCGTGCGGGCGAGGGGCGGAGTGCCTGCGCGCGAGGGCCGGGGAGCCGCTCCGTGTGACAGCGCATGATCTCAGAGGCGATGCGGGAGAAGTGGACAATCAATCATCCCATGATTCTATGATGGCGCTCATGCCTGACGACGAGCCCCGGTCCAGGACCCTGCGTCCCGCCGAGACCGCGCACGCCCTCACCCGGACCGCGCCCCCGGAGGGCCCCGAAGCGCCGCAGTCGGGACGGGACACCGGGGCCAACCCGTGGCTGCTCCGGCTGGTCACCCTCGGACTCCTCCTCGCCGCCCTCAACCTCCGCCCCGCCATCACCAGCCTCGGCGCCCTCCTCGAAGAGGTGCAGGACGGGCTGCACATGAGCGGGACCGTCGCCGGAGTCCTCACCTCCGTGCCGCCGCTCTGCTTCGCGGTCTTCGGGGTCATGGCTCCCCGTCTCGCCCGCCGCTTCGGGCCGGGTGCCGTCGTCTGCGCCGGGATGACCGCCATCACGGCCGGCCTGGTCCTCCGGCCGCTCGTCGGCGGCACCGCCGGTTTCCTGGCCACGACCGCCCTCGCTCTCATGGGCATCGCCGTCAGCAATGTCCTCATGCCGGTGATCGTCAAGCACTGGTTCCCGGACCGCGTCGGCCCGATGACCGGCCTCTACTCGATGGCGCTGGCCCTCGGCACCTCGCTCGCGGCCGCGGCGACCGTGCCCATGACCCGGGTACTGGGCGGCAGCTGGGAGGCGGGCCTCGGCGTCTGGGCCGTGCTCGCCGCCGCCGCGGTCCTGCCGTGGATCCCGCTGGCCCGGTACCGGCCCGGCGCCCCGGGGCAGTCCGCGGTCCGCCCCCGTCAGGCCCCGGCGCCCAGGATCACCCGCAGTCCCACCGCCTGGGGACTCGCCTGCTTCTTCGGCCTGCAGGCCACCGCCGCGTACATCACCATGGGCTGGCTGCCGCAGATCTTCCGGGACGCGGGGGTCCCCGCCGGTACCGCGGGCGTTCTGCTCGCCGTGACCATGGCGATGGGCGTGCCGCTCGCCTTCGTCATTCCCAGGGTCGCCGCACGGATGAGGAACCAGGGGCCGATCGTCGTCGTCCTCGGCGTCTGCGGACTGACCGGATACGCGGGCCTCCACCTTGCACCGCTGGGCGGAGCCTGGGCCTGGGCGCTGCTCCTGGGCATCTCGAACTGCGCGTTCCCACTCGCCCTGACCATGATCGGCATGCGGTCCCGCAGCGGCGCCGGAGTGGTCCGGCTCTCCGCGTTCGCCCAGTCCACCGGCTACCTGATCTCGATCCCGGGACCGCTGCTCGTCGGAGTGCTCCATCAGCACAGTGGTGGCTGGGGGCTGCCGATCGCGCTCATGGCCGGTCTCATGGTCCCGCAGATGCTGGCCGGGATCCTCGCCGGGCGGGACCGGACGATCGAGGACGAATACTGAGATGCGAGACTGAGCGCATGTCTCCTGTGCTCGACCCGAATCCGCAGAACGGTCAGAAGAAGCTCCTCCTGGTGCTCGGCGCGATGCTGCTGGTCACCGTGATCATCGGGGTGATCGCCACGATCGCGTCGCCCTGAGTCGCGCGGCCGATGGTGGGGTTCGCACCACCATCCCCTAGGGGGGCAGGGTCAGGGTCGATTGGGTGGGTTGCCGGATGGGGCCGGTGCCCCCGCGTCCGTAGGTTCGTGGGCAGCGAACCGTTGACCCATGGAGGCGAACATGCCGGCCCGAACGCACACCCGGTCCACCCGCCCGGACACGGGCAGTGTCGAGGTCCGGCTGCCGTGGTGGGCGATCGCGCTGCCCGCGGTCGCGTTCGCCGCGCTCCTGCTGCTGATCATGGGATCCGGCGACGCGCACGCCGTGACCACCGACCCCGCCGGCGGCCGGATGCTTGCGCGGTTCCTGGCGCTGATCACCCGCTGACACCAACCGCAGCGCGGGAGCTCTTCAACACCCTGCGCCCGGCGGCACGATCCGTGCGAAGCTGAGGGGTATGAGCGCCGATACACCTCGCAGGATCGTCCTTCTCAGGCACGCAAAGGCGGAATGGTCGCAGGACTCCGACCACGAGCGGCCGCTCGCGGAGCGTGGCCGCAAGGACGCCCCCGTGGCGGGCCGTAGACTCGTCGACTCCGGGAACCTCCCCGATCTGGCCCTCTGCTCGACTGCCGTCAGGACGCGCGAGACGTGGAAGCTGGCGGTGCACGAGATGCCGCACCGCCCCCGGACCGTGTACGAGGAGCGCCTGTACGAGGCGTCCACCGGCGAGGTGATCGCCCTGCTCAACGAGACCCCCGACGACGTACGGAACCTCTTGGTCGTCGGCCACAACCCGGGCATGCACGCCGTCGCCGACGCCCTCTCGGATTCGGCCGAGGGGGATGCCCTGACCCGGATGAACCGCGGCGGCTTCCCGACCGCGGCCTTCGCCGTCGTCGAGTTCTCCGGCTCCTGGAAGGGCGTGGAAATCGGCGTGGGCAAGCTGGTCGACTACTGGACGCCCCACGACTGATCCCGCTGTCGCGGCGTGCCGTCCCCAGCGCTGTGCCGCTTGCGCCGTCGTACGAGCAGGGCCCTGGTGAGGTGCTCACCAGGGCCCTGCTCACGCATGTGCGCGTCAGTCGACGAGACCGTCGGCGGCCTCGACCTCCTCGCGGGTGATGCCGAGCAGATACAGCACGGTGTCCAGGAACGGTACGTTCACCGCGGTGTGCGCGGCCTCGCGGACCACCGGCTTGGCGTTGAAGGCCACCCCGAGACCGGCGGTGTTGAGCATGTCGAGGTCGTTGGCACCATCACCGATCGCGACGGTCTGCGCCAGTGGCACTCCGGCCTGGGTGGCGAAACTGCGCAGCAGCCGGGCCTTGCCCGCCCGGTCGACGATGTCGCCGACGACCCGGCCGGTGAGCTTCCCGTCGACCACTTCCAGGGTGTTGGCAGCGGCGAAGTCGAGCCCGAGCCGTTCCTTCAGATCGTCGGTGACCTGGGTGAACCCGCCCGACACCACGCCCACTTGGTAACCGAGCCGCTTCAGCGTACGGATCAGGGTGCGGGCTCCCGGCGTCAGTCGCACCTCGGCGCGGACCTTGTCCACCACGGACGCGTCGAGCCCCGCCAGGAGGGCCACCCGCGCGTGCAGCGACTGCTCGAAGTCGAGCTCGCCACGCATCGCCCGCTCGGTCACCTCGGCGACCTTGTCCTCGCAGCCCGCATGGGCGGCGAAGAGCTCGATGACCTCGTCCTGGATGAGTGTCGAGTCGACGTCCATGACGACCAGCCGCTGAGCCCGGCGGTTCAGCCCGGCCGACACCACGGCCACGTCGACCCCGATCCCGGCGGACTCCGTCGCCAGTGCGGTCCGCAGCTCCTCCGTACCGGTGCCGGACACCGCGAACTCGACTGCTGTGACCGGGTACTTCGCGAGCCGGAAGATCCGGTCGATGTTCCCGCCGGTCGAGGTGATCGTGGCCGCTATGGCGGCGGTCGACTCCGCGGTCAGCGGGTGCCCGAGCACCGTCACATGGGAACGTCCGTAGCCACGCGGCCGGTTGTCCCCGGTACCGGAGATGATCTCGGCCTGCATCTTCAGCGACTCGGCCCAGCTGTGCACCGTCGCCCGCAGGTCGCCCTCGGTGGTGCCGCCCGCGTTCGGGGTGGTGATCAGGGCGCACAGGACGATGCGGCCCCGGGTGACGACCTGCTCGATGTCGACGACGTCGACCGAGTAGGCGGCGAGGGTGTCGAAGAGACCGGCGGTGATCCCGGGGCGGTCCTTCCCGAAGATCTTCACGAGGAGGGTGGGTGCGTCCGCGCCCCTACGGGACTCAGGGGGCTCAGAGGGCGGGGAGGACTGAGATGGCTGAGATGCGCTCATGGTCCTTCCACCGTATCGGTCCGCCTCGCCGCACCGGAGGCCCGTCCCGAGGACCGGACAGCAGTTCGGCTCCGGCTACCCGTCCGGGCGGCGGAACGGCGACGGAAAGGATTTTCGCGGACACGCAGGGCGACCGGAGTGGATACGTCGGGCCGAAATGCCCCGGACCAGCCAGTTGGCCTGCCACCCGCATAGGCTTTTCTCCGGATTTCAGGGGCACTCATGGGTCCTGTCGGCCCGCGGACCCGTTCGTCCCGATCCGTGGGCGTGACCGCCCGGGGCCCAGTAGGGAACGTCGCCCCGCTCGACTTCCGTACCGGGGACTGCTCCTGGAATAGTTCCCCACGATGGTCAGCATCCCTGGACTCCCTGCGACGGGGGTACATCGGGGGACAACAAGTGGGGCGCGGAGTGCCGGAACTCGTACTGGAACTGAATGGCAGGACCTGGACGCTCGATCCGTCCAGGTCGTACACCCTGGGACGCGATCCGCAGGGTGATCTGACGATCGACGACGCCAGGGTCTCGTGGCGGCACGCCACGATCAGCTGGGGGGGCCACAGCTGGTTCATCGAGGACCACGGCAGCACCAACGGCACGTATGCCCAGGGCCGTCGGATCCAGCGGCTGGAAATCGGGCCCGGCTCGGCCGTGCACCTGGGCAACGCCACCGACGGACCGCGGCTGAGTATCGCTGTCGCGCCGGGGGCCGACCCGCACAGCGTGCAGGGTGCGGGTGCGCAACAGGCCCCCGCCCAGCAGCCGCAGCAGAACGCAGCGGGCCGACAGGCCCCCGCTCCGCAACAGCCGCAGCAGGGCCGGCAGCAGGCGCCTACGGGCCCGCCGCACCAGCAGCCCGTGCATCCCCAGCATCCCCAGCAGCCCCAGATCCCGCACCAGCAGGGCATGGGGGCGTTCCCCGCCGGGGGCGGACCCGGCGGCTTTGCGGGGGCCCCGCCCGTGTACGGCGACCGCAGCCCCACCACGTTCCACCAGCTGGCGCTCGGCCGCGTCATGCGCATCGGTCGTGCGCTGGAGAACGAACTGGTCGTCTCCGACCTCCAGGTCTCGCGCCACCACGCAGAGTTCCACGCGATGCCCGACGGCCGCTTCGAGATCCGTGACCTCGGATCCCACAACGGCACCTATGTCAACGGCCAGCCGCTCCCCAAGTCCGGCTCCGCCCTCATCGGCCCGAACGACATCGTCGGTGTCGGTCACTCGACCTTCCGGCTCGTCGGCGACCGGCTCGAGGAGTTCGTCGACACCGGTGAGGTCTCCTTCTCCGCCCGCCACCTCACGGTGACGGTCGACGGCGGGAAGCAGATCCTCAAGGACGTCTCCTTCGGAGTCCCGGAGAAGTCGCTCATCGCGGTCATCGGTCCGTCCGGTTCCGGCAAGTCCACCCTGCTCAAGGCGCTCACCGGCTACCGGCCCGCCAACCAGGGCGACGTCCTCTACGACAACCGGAATCTGTACAAGCAGTTCGCCGAGCTGCGCCGGCGCATCGGTCTGGTCCCGCAGGACGACATCCTCCACAAGGAACTCACCGTCGCCAAGGCCCTCAAGTACGCGGCCAAACTCCGCTTCCCCGCGGACACCACCGAGGCCGAGCGTCAGGCCCGGATCCTCGAAGTCCTTGCCGAGCTCAAGCTCGACATCCACAAGGACAAGAAGGTCACCTCACTCTCCGGCGGCCAGCGCAAGCGCGTCTCCGTCGCCCTGGAGCTGCTCACCAAGCCGTCGCTGATCTTCCTGGACGAGCCGACCTCCGGTCTCGACCCGGGCATGGACCGCGACGTCATGCAACTGCTGCGCGGCCTGGCCGACGACGGCCGCACCGTCCTCGTCGTGACCCACTCCGTGGCCGAGCTGGCGATCTGCGACAAGCTGCTGGTCATGGCGCCGGGTGGTTCGGTCGCCTACTTCGGCCCGCCGGAGGAGGCGCTCAACTTCTTCGGCTACAGCACCTGGGCCGATGTCTTCTCCGCGTTCGAGAACTACCGCGACTACGACTGGGCGGGCCGCTGGCGCGGTTCGCAGCACTACCAGATGTACGCGGCGGACATAGACGCCGTCGCCGCGCAGCCCGTGGACATGCCACCCCCGCAGCAGATGCGTCGGCCGAAGCCGCAGAGCTGGACGGCGCAGCTGTGGACGTTGATACGCCGTTACGTCTCGGTGATCGCGTCCGACAAGGGCTTCATGGGGCTGATGGTGATCCTGCCGGCCGTGCTCGGCGTGGTCAGCGTGGTCATCCCCGCCAACTTCGGTCTGGCCCCGCCGAAGCCGCCGTCCCGGTTCAACGGCGCCGCCGGAACGATCATGCTGATCATCGCGGTCGGGATGTGCTTCTCCGGGGCGGCCAACTCCGTACGAGAACTGATCAAGGAACGTGTCATCTATGAGCGGGAACGGGCCACCGGCCTGTCCCGGTCCGCCTATCTGATGTCCAAGGTGATCGTCCTCGGCGTGATCACCGCTCTCCAGGGCGTCATCATCTGCGGCATAGGCTTCGCCACGCGGGAACTGCCCGAGAAGGGCCTGATCATGCCGCCGGCCGTCGAGCTCTGCGTGACGATCATCGTGCTCGGCTTCACCTCGATGATGTTCGGCCTGGTGATCTCCTCGCTGGTGAAGACCGCCGAGAAGACCATGCCGCTGCTGGTCATGTTCGCGATCGTCCAGGTCGTCTTCACCGGTGTCCTCTTCCAGGTGTACGGGTCTCCCGGCCTGGAGCAGTTCGCCTGGCTGATGCCGTCCCGCTGGGCCATGGCCGGTGCCGGCGCGACGCTGGACCTCTCCCACCTCATGGCGCCGTGGGACCCGAAGAATCCGACCGACCTGGACCCGCTGTGGGAGCACTCGGCCGGCCAGTGGGGCATCGACGTCTCGGTCCTGCTGCTTCTCGGGATCATCTGCGGCATAGCGGTCGCACGGTTGCTGCGCCGCCATGAGCCGGAGGTCATGCGCAAGTAGCCGCGGCCCCGCACCGCATACCGAAGGGCGGCACCCATCAGCGGGTGCCGCCCTTCGGCGTGTGCGCGTGCGGTCCGGGAGCGTCCGGGGCCGGTCAGTAGGCGCTGTTGACGTTGTCGATCGAACCGTAACGGTCGGCGGCGTAGTTGGCCGCGGCGGTGATGTTGGCGACCGGGTCGTGGATGTTCGTCGAGGTGCCGGGAACGTGGTAGGCGTTGAACGTCGGCTGGATGACCTGCAGCAGGCCGCGGGACGGGGTGCCGTTCTTGGCGTTGATGTCCCAGTTGTTGACCGCGTACGGGTTACCGGTCGACTCGCGCATGATGTTGCGGTGCAGACCGTTGTACGAGCCGGGGATGCCATGAGCCTTCATGACGTCCAGCGCCTCTCGGATCCAGCCGTCCAGGTTGTTGGCGTAGACGGGGGTACGGGCCTGGGAGCGGCTGGCGGCCTGCGTTGCGGTGCGCTCGCCGGCGGCCTTGGCCTTCGCCCGGGCGGCGGCCTTGGCCTTGGCCTCGGCTCGGGCCTTGGTCTCGGCGGCGGCCTTCGCCTTGGTGGCGGCGGCGGCCTTCGCCCCTGTGGCGCCGGCCGTCTTGCCCCTGGCGATGTCGGCGGCCTTCACCAGCTTCTCGGCGGTGGAATTCGGTTCGATCACGCTGGCCTGCATGGCCTTGGCCTGCGGAGAATCCGCGACCGAGGTGAGAACCACGGGGGCGGCGGCCGTCGGAGCCTGCGCCTTGGGCTTGGACGCGGCATTGGCCGGGACGAGAGACAGCGAGAGCGAGGCGACGGCGACGGCGGAGATACCTGCGACGGAGAGCTTCTGGGCCCTGTTCAGTCGACGACGGGAGCCGGGGATGCTGGACACGGTCATGAAGGGAAACCTCTTCGAATCGCGGAAGTCCTCACGGAGGACGAAGACGGGAGGCGGTGCGACCGCAGCCCCGTCGGGGACAGGTGCAATTCTTAGCGGCAGCAAAATCGCGTGGCAAAGATGTGACGTACGACCCCGGGTAGTTGATCGCCGCCCTGCCTGAACCCGCCACTCCGCGCCCAGATGCAACAAGGCGGTGCACTGGTGTCCACTACCCGGCTTCGTAAGTGACATGGGTCCTATGCCCGGCCTCACATGGGTCGCACAGCAAGCTCACCAACCGTTGCGCTCGCAATTCGGAGCGTGAAATTCCGGTCTTGAGGTGGCGGATGAGTGCCCTGGACCCGGTGTCGGACCTCCTCCCTGGGCACCCCGCTCCCGGCCCGGGGGACCGGGAACCGCCGAGGGGCGGGATGCGGGGAGGACCGGCCTCCGACCTGGTCCCCCCGTCCCGGCCGGCTCCGTCCACAGGCCGATACGGCGGCCAGGACCTCGCCGGTACGGTGAGGTCATGAGTCCTCGCCCACCGTCGGGTCTCGCAGCGGTGAGTGCCGCGCTGCTCGCCATGAGCCGGCCGCTCGAAGTGCGTGATGTCCTGAAGACGATCGTCGCCTCGGCCCGCCGGCTGCTGGACGCCGAGTACGCAGCCCTGGGCGTCCCCGACGACCACGGCGGCTTCGCCCAGTTCGTCGTCGACGGTGTCAGCGACGAGCGCTGGAAGGCGATCGGCCCCCTGCCCCGGCAGCACGGCATCCTCGCCGCGATGCTCCACGAGGCGCGGCCCGAGCGCCTCGCCGACGTCCGCAAGGACCCCCGCTTCGAGGGCTGGCCCGAGGCCCACCCCGACATGTCCGACTTCCTCGGCCTGCCCATCCAGGACGGCGACGAGACCCTCGGGGCGCTCTACCTCGCCAACAAGCGCTGCCCCGACCCCGACGGCAGCTGCGGCTTCACTGCCGAGGACGAGGAACTGCTGTCGATCCTCGCGCAGCACGCGGCGATCGCCCTCACCAACGCGCGGCTGTACGAACGCAGCCGCGAGCTCACCATCGCGGAGGAGCGCTCCCGGCTCGCCCATGAACTGCACGACGCGGTCAGCCAGAAGCTGTTCTCGCTGCGGCTGACGGCCCAGGCCACCACCACCCTGGTGGACCGCGACCCGGCCCGGGCGAAGTGCGAGCTCCACCGGATCACCGAGCTCGCCGCGGAAGCCGTGGACGAACTGCGCGCCGCCGTGATCGAACTGCGCCCGGCCGCGCTCGAGGAGGACGGCCTCGTCGCCACACTCCGCACCCAGATCCAGGTCCTGGACCGAGCCCACACGGCCCGGGTCACCTTCGAGAGCGTGGGCGTACGCGCCCTTCCCGCAGCCCAGGAGGAAGCGCTGCTCCGGGTCTCCCAGGAGGCTCTGCACAACGCACTGCGCCATGCGGAAGCCGGACAGGTCGAGGTCACCCTGGCCCGCCGGGCCGGCGGCACGCTGCTCCGGATCACCGACGACGGCCGTGGCTTCGACCCCGCGGCGACCCGGCAGGCGGGCCGTCACCTGGGCCTGGTGTCCATGCGGGACCGCGCGAGCGGTGTCGGCGGAAGGCTCACCGTTGAATCGGCGCCCGGCAAGGGCACCACGATCGAGATGGAGGTGCCCGGTGGCTGACAGGACCATCGGGGTGCTGCTGGTCGACGACCACCAGGTGGTCCGCCGCGGTCTGCGCACGTTCCTGGAGATCCAGGACGACATAGAAGTGGTCGGCGAGGCGGCCGACGGCGCCGAGGGGGTGGCCAGGGCCGAGCAACTGCGCCCCGACGTCGTCCTGATGGACATCAAGATGCCCGGCACCGACGGGATCGAGGCGCTGCGCAGGCTCCGGGAGCTGGAGAACCCGGCCAAGGTCCTCATCGTCACCAGCTTCACCGAGCAGCGCACCGTGGTCCCCGCGCTGCGCGCGGGAGCCTCCGGTTACGTATACAAGGACATCGACCCCGATGCCCTGGCCGGAGCCATCCGCTCGGTGCACGCGGGCCACGTCCTGCTCCAGCCGGAGGTCGCCGGAGCGCTGCTGGCCCAGGACGACACGGGCAGCGGTACGGGCCGGGGGAGCACCCTCACCGAACGGGAGCGGGAAGTCCTGGGTCTGATCGCCGACGGCCGCTCCAACCGCGAGATCGCGCGCGCCCTCGTCCTCTCCGAGAAGACCGTCAAGACGCACGTCTCGAACATCCTGATGAAGCTGGATCTCTCCGACCGGACCCAGGCGGCACTCTGGGCCGTCAGGCACGGAGCGGCGGACTGAGCAGGTCCGGGGCGGACCGCCTCCTCCCGGTCCGAGATTCATACTGTCGGGTGTATGTCACCCGGGTGGCGCAACCTGGTCGTGCCCAAGGCGTTCTCCAAGGTGCTGCGGCGACAGGCCGCAGCCACGTGAGGAGGATCCTGAAGTGAAGAACCTGAAGAAGGCCGCAGCCGTCACCGCGATCGCCGGTGGCATCATCGCCGCCGGTGCCGGCGCGGCCTCCGCCACCGGCCACGGCGCCGGTGCCCACGGCGCCGCGGCCCACTCCCCGGGCGTGGTCAGCGGCAACGTCATCCAGGTCCCGGTGCACATCCCGGTGAACGTGGTCGGCAACACCATCAACGTGATCGGTCTGCTCAACCCCGCCTTCGGCAACATCGGCCTGAACGGCTGACCGACCTCACGGCCCCGTGTCGCCGGACGGCCATCGAGCCTTCCGGCGACCTCCGTACGTGAGCCGGGCGGACGAAGGAAGAGGGCGATTTGTCGCGCGGGGACCGTGTGCCCGGGGACCACCAGGTCCCCGGGCACACGCGCTGAGGACCGCCCCGGCGGCCAACGTCCTGTCCGGTCGACGCCTACCGCCTGCGCTCCCGCTCCTCGACATACGCGTTGTACGCGGCGACCTGCGCCCGCCGGGCGACCCGCTCCACCGGCCTCAGCGCGTCCCCCCGAGCCGCGATCTCCGAGGCGCTCACCGCGCCGCCGTGCCCGGTCCCGCATGCCACCGAGATCAGCAGCCCGACCCGCTGCGCCAGCTCCAGTACCCGCACCGCCCGCGGCGGATACCCCGGAGCCAGCACGTCGCGTCCCCGCTCCGCCCGTGCCCGATACGCATCGACGGTTGCCTCCGCCACCGGTCCGGAACCGGCCACATCCAGCCGGGACAGCACCGCCGTGGCCTCCCGCAGAGCTTCGGCCAGCTCCCGTTCGGCTTCACCCAGCGACGGCACATCGGCCGGTGGCGCCTCCCGCACCGGCAGACAGCGCCACACCACCTCGACGTGCAGGTCCCCGTCCGGCCCCGCTTCGTGCACCTCGGGAACCAGTCCGTACGGCGCACCGAACGCGATCACGGCCTCCTCGGCCTCCAGCGCCCGTGCATTGAACTCCGGCGGGCCGCTCAGCCCCAGCGGGTGCCCCGGCACCGGCAGCGCGACCCGGAAGCCGGTCACCCCCAGTGCCCGCAGCCGCCCGAGCGCCAGCGTGAGCCCGACCGGCCCCGTCTCGCCCGGCAGTCCCTCGACGCGGTGCAGCGCGTCCTCCCCGACAACGGCGAGCGCCGCCTCGTCGGGCGACACACGTCCGGCCAGAAGCGCGTTTCCCCAGGCGGCCAGCAGCCCTGAGCGTGGTTCCGAAAGCATGGCACCAGCCTAGGGAACCGGACCGGGGCCTGTCGTCACGCAGGCCCAGCGCCCGGAGCCCGGCCACGGTGGCGTAGATTTTCCTGGGAGCTGTGCCCGCAGGCACGCGACGATCACAACACTGCATGGGGAGACAACGGGCCATGAGCGATGTACTGGAGCTGGTGGACGTATCCGTGGTCCGCGACGGACGCGCTCTGGTGGACGACGTCTCCTGGCAGGTCAAGGAGGGGGAGCGCTGGGTCATCCTCGGCCCGAACGGCGCGGGCAAGACCACCCTCCTCAACGTCGCGTCAAGCTACCTCTTCCCGACCACCGGCACCGTGAAGATCCTCGGCGAACGTCTCGGCGGCGTCGATGTCTTCGAGCTCCGTCCTCGTATCGGGGTCGCGGGCGTCGCCATGGCCGAGAAGCTGCCCAGGCGCCAGACCGTTCTGCAGACCGTCCTCACCGCCGCCTACGGCATGACCGCCACCTGGCACGAGGACTACGAGGCCGTCGACGAGGAGCGCGCCCGCGCCTTCCTCGACCGGCTCGGCATGACCGAATACCTCGACCGCAGGTTCGGCACCCTGTCCGAGGGCGAGCGCAAGCGGACCCTGATCGCCCGCGCGATGATGACCGACCCCGAACTTCTGCTCCTCGACGAGCCCGCCGCGGGACTCGACCTCGGAGGCCGCGAGGACCTGGTCCGCCGCCTGGGCCGGCTGGCCCGGGACCCGTACGCCCCCTCCATGATCATGGTCACCCACCATGTCGAGGAGATCGCCCCGGGCTTCACGCACGTCCTGATGATCCGCCAGGGCAAGGTCCTCGCCGCGGGCCCCATGGAGACCGAGCTCACCTCCCGCAACCTCTCCCACTGCTTCGGCCTGCCGCTCGTCGTCCAGCACACCGGAGACCGCTACACGGCCCACGGGCTTCCGCTCTCGGCGGCGCCCCGGGGGTGAGAGCCCGGATGCCTCGGGGCACGCCCTGCGGCACGCGTACGCCGCTGTGACGACCGCACCGGTCCAGAGGCCGTAGCCGCGCGGCCGCCGACACCTACGGCACGGAGGTGACGGCGGTCCGCCACGGCCTCGGGGCTGCCCCGTACATCCCTGGTGGATCGGCGCGCGGCGTCGGACGCGGTGCATCGCAAGGCGGAGGGGCGCCCGCATACCGGGGTGTATTCGGGTGTTCCGACAACGGAGGGGGTCCCCCCGTGCCGTTGAGGCTACGGGGGAGAGGTGCCGTCGCCGTCGGCGTGCGCCCACCAGGGACTCCGGGACAGCCCTTTGCCCGCCCGCGCCCTGTCCCCGGAGCCACCCGCGGTCCTACCATGACGACGTGGACATCGACGCGTGGGTGTGGTGGCTGATCGGTGCGGTGGGACTGGGCATCCCTCTCGTCCTGACCGCGATGCCCGAGTTCGGCATGTTCGCCGTCGGAGCGATTGCCGCAGCGGTCGTCGCGGCACTCGGCGCCGGCATCGTGGCCCAAGTGCTCGTATGCGTCGTCGTTTCCGTGGCGCTCATCGCCGTGGTCCGCCCGATCGCTGCCAGACACCGCGCCGACCGTCCTCAACTCCCCACCGGCATCGATGCGCTGAAGGGCCGTCAGGCCGTCGTCCTGGAAAGGGTGGACGGCAGCGGCGGCCGGATCAAACTGGCCGGAGAGATCTGGTCCGCCCGCGCACTCGACGAGGGACAGAGCTTCGAACCGGGCCAACACGTCGATGTCGTCGACATCGACGGGGCCACAGCAGTCGTCATGTGACCGAACCACCCACACAACAGAGCGCGTTCTGTCAGACTCGATGTCGATCATCATGAGATCGGGGCCGTCGAGGCATACGGCCCACCCGCGAATCGACCTCGATCATCGCGATCCGTCGGCAACCGAAGGGCAACGAGGAACACGATGCAACCGATCATCATCGTCCTGATCATTCTGGTGGTGCTCGTCTTCATCGCCCTGATCAAGACGATCCAGGTCATCCCGCAGGCCAGCGCCGCCATCGTGGAACGCTTCGGCCGCTACACCCGTACGCTCAGCGCAGGCCTGAACATCGTCGTTCCCTTCATCGACACGATCAGGAACCGCATCGACCTGCGTGAACAGGTCGTGCCGTTCCCGCCCCAGCCGGTGATCACCCAGGACAACCTGGTCGTCAACATCGACACCGTCATCTACTACCAGGTGACCGACGCGAGGGCCGCGACCTACGAAGTCGCCAGCTACATCCAGGCGATCGAGCAGCTCACCGTCACCACCCTCCGCAACATCATCGGTGGCATGGACCTGGAGCGGACCCTGACCTCCCGCGAGGAGATCAACGCCGCCCTCCGCGGCGTCCTCGACGAGGCGACGGGCAAGTGGGGCATCCGCGTCAACCGCGTCGAGCTCAAGGCGATCGAACCGCCCACCTCCATCCAGGACTCGATGGAGAAGCAGATGCGCGCCGACCGGGACAAGCGCGCCGCGATCCTCCAGGCCGAAGGAACCCGGCAGTCCGCGATCCTCACCGCGGAGGGCGAGAAGCAGTCCGCGATCCTGCGCGCCGAGGGCGAGGCCAGGGCCGCCGCCCTGCGCGCGGAGGGCGAGGCCCAGGCCATCCGCACCGTCTTCGAGTCCATCCACGCCGGTGACCCGGACCAGAAGCTCCTCTCGTACCAGTACCTCCAGATGCTCCCGAAGATCGCCGAGGGCGACGCCAACAAGCTCTGGATCGTGCCCAGCGAGATCGGTGACGCACTCAAGGGGCTCAGCGGAGCCTTCGGTAACCTGGGCTCCGGAGTCCCCGGCTTCGACACCGGCAAGGAACGCCGGGAACAGCCCCCGCTCGACTGACGCGTACACGCCCTCGTGCATGATCGACCCATCGGGCACCGATCACGCACGGGGGTTTCGTCATGAATGTCTGGGAGTTGCTCGCCGTCTTCGCCGCGGGGGTCAGCGCCGGCACGATCAACACGATCGTCGGCTCGGGAACGCTGATCACCTTCCCCGTGCTGCTCGCCACCGGCCTGCCCCCGGTCACCG
This sequence comes from Streptomyces sp. NPDC052052, assembly GCF_040680455.1. NCBI lineage: Bacteria > Bacillati > Actinomycetota > Actinomycetes > Kitasatosporales > Streptomycetaceae > Streptomyces > Streptomyces sp. NPDC052052. Next base: position 45,684 of record NZ_JBFAWU010000038.1, read on the forward strand.
CCACCGTCTCCAACGCCCTCGGTCTGATCCCCGGTTCGATCAGCGGCGCGATCGGCTACCGCAGAGAACTCGCGGGGCAGGGACGCCGTGTCCTCAAGCTCGCCGTCGGCGCCCTGATCGGCGGCCTCACCGGCGCCACCCTGCTGCTGGCCCTGCCCTCGACGGCCTTCGAGACGATCGTGCCGATCCTGGTGGCCCTGGCCCTCGTCCTGGTCATCCTGCAACCCCGCATCAGCAAAGCGGTACAGCGCCGGCGCGCACAGACCGGCGCCCCCGCCCGCCACGACGGTGGCCCGCTCCTGTTCCTCTCACTGATGCTCGCCAGCGTCTACGGCGGCTACTTCACCGCCGCCCAGGGGATCATCTACCTCTCCCTGATGGGCATGCTGCTCGACGACACGATGCAGCGTCTCAACGCCGTCAAGAACGTCCTGGCGGCCGTCGTCAACAGCATCGCCGCGCTCTTCTTCCTCTTCGTCGCGGACTTCGACTGGACGGCCGTCGGGCTGATCGCGGTCGGCTCCGCCCTCGGCGGTCAGATCGGCGCCACCGTGGGCCGCCGGCTCAGCCCCGCCGTCCTCCGTGCGCTCATCGTCGCGGTCGGCACGGTCGCCATTGTCCAACTGCTGCTCCGCTGACATCCGGATGCCCGCCCCGCGAGGGGACGGGCATCCGGTACGACAACACACGTATGCCGCCTACGCCGCGCTGGTACCGTCCAGCCACTCCGGCAGCGCCGACCGCTCACCCGCCCCCATCGCCAGCAGCATCGCCTGCGCCGGAGACGGCACGAACGGCTGCCGCAGCAACGGCATCCCCGCCTGCTCCGGAGTCATGGCGGCCTTGCGGTGGTTGTCCTCGGCGCAGGACGCCACCGTGTTCAGCCAGGTGTCCTGACCACCCTGAGCACGCGGCACCACATGGTCGACGGTGCTCGCCCGCCGCCCGCAGTACGCGCACCGGTGTTGGTCCCGTATCAGCACACCCCTTCTGGACCACGGAGCGTGTCTTCGGAACGGCACGCGTACGTACCGGCAGAGTCTGATCACCCGGGGCACCGGGATGTCCACGGCGGCGCCCCGCATACGGAGCTCGGGGTGCGCCTGCTCGACAACGGCCTTGTCCTGCAGAATCAGCACCACCGCACGGTTCAGCGTCACCGTCGACAGCGGCTCGAAGCTCGCGTTCAGTACCAGCGTCTCCCGCATCCCGCCCACCTCCCGTGTGCCGCCCGCCCGCCGGCGGGCCCGGATCAACTCTGGCCGGGCCCGCCGTGATGGACAACGCAATAAAAAATGCCCTGCCCTGGTCTCTCCAGGACCAGGGCAGGGCAAACAGCGGTGGAACGTCCGGCGGACCGGAAACTACGCAGGACCGGTGTACTCACCGATCAGCTGAGCGCGGCCCAGCGTGTGGAACCGCAGATTGAACCCGACGACAGCGGGTGACGCGTCACTGTCGACACCGAGCTTCTCGCTGTCCACCGCGTACACGGTGAAGACATAGCGGTGGGTCTCACCGGCCGGCGGCGCGGCACCACCGAAGTCCTTCGATCCGTAGTCGTTGCGGGCCTGAACGGCACCCGCGGGCAGCCCGTCGAACGTCCCGCTCCCTGCCCCGGACGGCAGTTCCGTGACCGACGCCGGGATGTCGAAGAGCACCCAGTGCCAGAATCCACTGCCCGTCGGAGCGTCGGGGTCGAAGCAGGTCACGGCGAAGCTCTTCGTCCCCGCCGGGAAACCCTCCCACCGCAGCTGCGGCGAGGTGTTCCCGGCTGCGAACACCTGGGCATCCGCCAGCACGGCCCCGGGGGCGAGATCCTCGCTCTCCACCGTGAACGACGGCACCTCGGGGTGGAAGTCGTGCGGCAGCGGAGCCCTCTTCGGCTCGGTCACGTCAACACCTCTCCTCATCGCTCTCCTGCTGCGCTCAGCAGGTCTCTCCCCGACCCTAGAGCCAGTTGCGCTGACCGCCGACCTGGGAGAGCCACTGATGGAGGTACGCGGCCCAGTCGGTCCCCTGGAAGTCGTGCAGCCCGACCTGGAACGAGCGGTACGAGTCACTGCCCTCGCTGAAGAGCCCGGACTTCTTGTCCATCTCCAGCACCACGTCCATCTCGCGATCGTCCGCGACGAACGTCAGCTCCACCTGGTTCAGCCCCCGGTACTGCTGAGGCGGGAAGAACTCGATCTCCTGGTAGAACGGCAGCCGCTGCCGTGTGCCACGGATGTGGCCGCGCTCCATGTCCGCACTGCGGAAGCCGAAGCCCAGCTGCCCGAAGGCGTCCAGGATCGCCTGCTGCGCCGGCAGCGGGTGCACATTGATCGGATCGAGGTCGCCGGAGTCCAGTGCCCGCGCGATCTCCAACTCGGTCGTGACACCGATGTTCATGCCGTGCAGATGCTGGCCGGCGAACATCGTGATCGGCGTCTCCCAGGGGATCTCCAGCCCGAACGGAACCACATACACGGCGCCGGCCTGCACCTCGAAGGCGCCGCCGAGCCGCAGCTTGGTGAACTCGATGTCCTGCTTGAACTCCTGATCGTCGCCCTCGACCTCGACGCGCGCCTGGAGGCCGACGGACAGCCCCTCGATCTGCTGCGCGACGGACCCGCCCTGGACCCTTACTTCGCCCTGGACGACCCCACCCGGTACGACATTGAGTTCGGTCAACTCGGTCTCCACCGAGGCGCCGCCGGCCCCCATGCTCGCGAGCAGCCGCTTGAAACCCATGTTCACTCCTCCTAGGTCCTGACCCGTACATACGCGTCACGACCGTGGTCGGTTCCCGGTAACCTCGAACGCCATGATCGAGGGCTTGGACCGTACGCCGTTGACACGCGACTTCTTCGACCGCCCCGTACTGGACGTGGCCCCCGACCTCCTGGGCCGGACCCTGGTACGCAGCACCCCCGAGGGCCCCATCGAACTCCGCCTCACCGAGGTGGAGGCCTATGCCGGGGAGGTGGATCCCGGATCGCACGCGTTCAGAGGCCGGACCCCGCGCAACAGCGTCATGTACGGACCGCCCGGTCACGCGTACGTGTACTTCACCTACGGCATGTGGCACTGCCTCAACCTGGTGTGCGGTCCGGAGGGCAAGGCCAGTGGTGTCCTGCTCCGCGCAGGCGAGATCCGCATCGGCGCCGACCTCACCCGCAAACGCCGGGTCTCGGCCCGTAACGACAGGGAACTGGCCAAAGGGCCGGCCAGGCTGGCGACCGCCCTCGACATCGACCGCGCAATGAACGGCGCCGACGCCATTGCCCACCCCGGCGCCCTGCTGTCCGTACTGCACGGCACCCCGCCACCGCGCGATCAGGTACGCAACGGCCCGCGCACCGGAGTGGGAGGTGACGGTGCGATCCACCCCTGGCGCTTCTGGATCGAGGGGGACCCCTCGGTGAGCCCCTACAGAGCCCATGTGCCACGCCGCCGCGCGACTTGACTCGCGCTTGACGGACCCCTAATGTAGCCCGAGCCGCTTGAACGGGCACTGCTGTTGGCGCGATCCACCGGGTCGTCCAGGCATCCGGAAGCGGCCAACCACTACCTTCGAATCACCCTGGCGGGTGCGAATTCGGCATGCCGTAATTCGTCCCCATCGACTCGATTATGAGCCGCCAAGGAAATCGGTTAACGTAGTGGACACGCCGAAAGGGAAAACGCGAAAGCGAGGAACCGGAAGGCGGAAAATGATTGACCCGCTTCGACCGGGAATCGGACACGAAAGAGTCTGATAGAGTCGGAAACGCAAGATCGAAGGGAAAAGCCCGGAGGAAAGCCCGAGAGGGTGAGTACAAAGGAAGCGTCCGTTCCTTGAGAACTCAACAGCGTGCCAAAAGTCAACGCCAG